>CAJOGS010000151.1:0-4172 GCA_905234045.1 uncultured Selenomonadaceae bacterium
CTGAAAAAAACTAAAATTCTGCGCGACGGACAAGAAATTTTAATGAACGATATAAAAGGCGCGCCTGAAACTTTCGACGTTGATTCAATGCAAATAAAACTGCGCGAAGTGCGGCAGGAAGGCACGAATTGGAACATTTACGACAGAATAATTCATGACGTGGTACATGACGCAATGAGCGTCGAAGACGATATAATTTTGCTGGAGGGAAATTATTTACTGTTGGAAGAGCCGCGCTGGACAAATATTAGAGTTTTGGCAGATTATGCGGTTTTCGTAAAAGCCGCGCCTGAACTTTTAACCGAGCGATTAATTACACGCAAAATGAAAAGCGGCTTGACGCGGGAAGATGCTGAAAATTTCTACAGAAACAGCGACAGCAAAAATGTTGAGCGCGTTTTAAAAAATTCCGCGCATGCAAATGAAATGTGGGAATTGCAATCCGACAGCGATTATTTGAAAATTGAAGACGATGAAGACGATTTTGACGAAATAATTTTTGACAATGATACTGAAAATTAAAATGCCGGGCAGTTGCGGCGAATTTGTACAGGGATTTTTCAACGGCGAACCGCTTTTAATAACTTGCCCCATTGAAAAATTTTCAACCGTGACAATTTCAGATGAATTTGGCGGCGTCGAAGGATTAGGCGAAAAATCTTTGGCAATGCTGAAAAATTTCAAAGACTTCAAATTTGGAATACGCCTTGAAACAGAATTGCCGCGCGGTAAAGGTATGGCGTCAAGTTCGGCAGATTTGGCGGCAGTCGCAAAATCCGTCGCTTTATCTTTGCAGGAAAATATTTCAGCTGAAAAAATTGCAGAATTGGCGGCGGCGATTGAACCGACTGACGGAATTTTTTTTAATGGCGTGGTTGCAATGAATCCGATTAGCGGCAAGGCGGTAAAAAATATTTCTGTGCCTGAAAAATATGCCGTTGCAATTTTCGATTACGGCGGCGAAGTTGACATTGTGCAATTTAATCGACGCAGTAATTTTCAAATTCCCGCGCTTGATGATTTTTTAAATTTTGAAATGGTTGAAAAATCCGCGCTTGCCAATCAAGAAATTTTGTACAAAAAAAATCTGCCTGAAATAATTTCACACGCAAAAAATATTGGCGCGGTTACGGTAAATGCGGCACATTCCGGCACGGTTATCGGGATTTTTTTTCATAATGACGATAAAAATATTGACGCCAAAATTTCAGAAATTGCGCGGCGTTTCGATTTTATAAAATTTATGACGAAAACTAAATTGACTGACGGAGGATTTTATTTTGAAAAAATTTGAACACGGCGGACAAATTTACAACGCGGACGGCACGGCGGGCGATTGGCTGGACTTCAGCGCAAATATTAATCCTCTCGGCGTATCTGAAAAAATTCGCACGGCGATTATTGAAAATATTGACGGCGTTAAAAATTATCCCGATCCAAACGCAACCGAATTAAAAGCCGCCATTTCGCAACGCTATAAAATTTCAGCTGAAAATTTTGTTTTATTGAACGGCGCGGCAGAATTTTTTTATTTATATTTGAATGTTACGCGCCCGCGCAAAATTTTAATTCCCGTGCCGAGTTTTTCAGAATATGAACGCGCCGCCCGCGCCTGTAACGCCGAAGTCGAATATATTTTCACACGCGCCGAAGAAAATTTTGAAATTAATTTCGCGCAGGATTTTACCGCAGATTTAATTATTTTGGGGCGTCCGAACAATCCGACGGGCAATTTAATTTCACTCGACGACATAAAAAAATTTTCAGCCGCCACGAAAATTTTAATTGACGAATCATTTATTGATTTTCTTGACGTTGAATCAGCGCGGCAGTTGGTTTCAAAAAAAATTTCTGTAGTGCAATCGCTGACAAAAATTTTTGCAATTCCGGGATTAAGGCTTGGCTTTGCAGTTGTCGAAAAAAATTTGGCAGAAAAATTGAACGCCGCCAAAGACGTTTGGAATGTAAATTTTTTGGCGCAAAAAGCGGGCGCAGCGGCGTTATCTGATGAAAAATTTTTAGCCGATACAAAAAATTGGCTCCGTAACGAACAAAAATTTTTTGTCGAAAATCTGAAAAAATTGAAAGGCGTTAAAATTTTTGAACCGACTGCAAATTTTGTACTGATGAAATTTGAAACGTCGGAACTTGCAAAATTTACGCTGGAAAAATTGCGGCAGAAAAAAATACTCCTGCGAAGTTGTGAAAATTTTGCAGGATTGGACGGGCGATATTTGCGCTGTGCAATTCGTTCGCACGCAGAAAATTTAAAATTGCTTGAGGCGTTGGAAATTAACTGAAAGTCAGGTGATTTTATGGAAACAGATATGGCGATTGATGCCGCCGGTGCGCTGTGGTCGGTTAAAAAAATTTTGTCGGCGATTGAAAAAAGTTCGTTCATGATTGAAATTTTGATTTTTTCAGTAACTGCGCTGGTAGTTATCGTAACAATTTTTCTGGGAATAAAACTTTTGCGAATGATTTTCGGCTTTTTGAAAACGGCGTATGAAAAAATTTCCGACAAATTCGGCACTGTAAATTTTTCTGTAACTTCAATACCTAAGCGAATTTTTTATTTTATTCGCAGTAAAATTTCTAAAAAAAATCCCCCGTCATGATTGGCGGGATTTTTTTTCTTGACAAATTGCCGCCGCCGTTTATCATAAATCAAAAACTTTGGAGTTGATAAAATGACGAAAATAATTTTGATACGTCACGGACAAACACTTTGGAACGTCGAAAGAAAAATTCAAGGTCATTCAAATGTTGAACTTGCGCCGGAAGGCATTGCACAGGCGAAACTTTTGGCAAAAAATTTTCCGATTGAAAATATTTCGGCGATTTATTCAAGCGATTTAATCCGCGCAAAAGTTACCGCCGAAATTGTGGCTGAACGTTTCAATTTATCGGTACAAACTGAAAAAAATCTGCGCGAGGCTAATTGGGGCGATTGGGAAGGCAAAAAATTAGCCGAAATTGAAAAATTCGACACGATAAACTACGAAAGATTTTTCAGAAATCCCGAAGAAGTTCAAATTGCAAACGCCGAAACTTTTGCACAGTTGAAAGCGCGCGCCTTTTCTGCATTAAAAAAAATAATCGCCGCGCACCCTGATGAAAATATTGTCATCGTGGCGCACGGCGCAATTAACCGTACTATTTTATGTTCAATTTTGGAAATACCGCTGAAAAATTTGTGGTCGCTGAGTCAGTTTAATACCGCCGTAAATATTTTCAGATATGACGACGGTTTTTTCACAGTCGAATTAATCAACGGCACGGCGCATTTAGATCGTTAGTTGTTAGATGGTTAGTGGTTAGTAAATACTAACAATCTGACCATCTAACCATCTGACCACTAAATTAGTCATCAATGGAAGTTTTAATTTCCTCCATTGTGTAAGCCTCGATAATGTCGCCTTCCTTGAAGTCTCTGTAGTCAACAAATGAAATACCGCACTCGTAACCGGCGGAAACTTCTTTAACTTCGTCTTTGAAACGGCGGAGCGAATCTAAAACGCCATCGAAAACTTCAACTTGATCACGCAAAAGACGAACTTTTGAGTTATTGCAAATTTTGCCTTCCAAAACATATGAACCGGCAACCAACGCCTTTGAAAATTTCATAACCTTGCGAATTTCAACGCGCCCTTGAATAACTTCTTTGAACTTCGGCGCAAGCAAGCCGCTCATAGCCGCTTTAACGTCACCAATGGCGTCATAAATTACGCGGTAAGTACGAACGTCAACATTTTCACTGTCGGCAATTTTTCTGGCGTTGTTGTCGGGGCGAACGTTGAACGCAATTATTAAAGCGTTCGCCGCGCTTGCCAACATAATATCAGATTCATTAACCGCGCCAACGCCGGAATGAACGATTTTAACGCGCACTTCTTCATTTTTCTCATTGAGTTGCAGGAGCGAACCTGAAACAGCTTCAACCGAGCCTTGAACGTCCGCTTTTACGACGATATTTAAATCTTTAATCGTACCCGCTTTAATTTGACTGAATAAATCATCAAGCGAAACTTTCTTAGATTTAATTAACTCTGTGCGTTGAATTGCCATGCGATGTTCGGCAATGGACTTGGCAGTTTTTTCATCAAGAGCCGCCAAAATATCGCCCGCCGCCGGTACGTCGTTCAAGCCCAAAACTTCAACAGGAACGCTAG
>CAJOGS010000151.1:4242-18564 GCA_905234045.1 uncultured Selenomonadaceae bacterium
CTACAATGTGGTCGCCGATTCTCAAAGTGCCGTTTTGTACCAAAACAGTTGCAACCGCGCCGCGCCCTCTGTCAAGTTGCGCCTCGATAATTACGCCGCGTGCGTCTCTGTTCGGATTGGCTTTCAATTCCTGCATATCTGCAACAAGCAGAATCATTTCAAGTAAGCCGTTAATATTTTGGCGTTTCTTCGCCGAAACTTCAACCATGACAGTACTGCCGCCGTAATCTTCGGCAACTAAATCATGTTCCAAAAGTTCCTGCTTGACGCGGGAAGGATTCGCCCCGGGTTTATCAATTTTGTTAATTGCAACGATAATCGGAACATTTGCCGCCTTAGCGTGGTTAATCGCCTCAATAGTTTGCGGCATAACGCCGTCATCTGCGGCAACAACCAAAACTGCAACGTCTGTAACCTGCGCGCCGCGCGCTCTCATAGCTGTAAAAGCTTCGTGCCCGGGCGTGTCAAGGAAAACAATTTTTCTGTCGTTGCACATAACCTGATACGCGCCGATATGTTGAGTAATGCCGCCGGCTTCAGTTGCAGTAACTGAAGATTTACGAATGGCATCAAGTAATGAAGTTTTGCCGTGATCAACGTGTCCCATAACCGTAACGACAGGCGGACGGGATTTTAAAGATCTCGGATCGTCTTCAATTTCTGGAATTAAAGTAGGATCTACTTCCGGCGGTAACTCTTCAACTGTTACGCCAAATTCTGACGCTACAAGCTCGGCTGTATCAAAATCAATTTCTTGGTTGATATTCGCCATAACGCCCAAAAATAAAAGTTTCTTGAGAATTTCTGCCGCCGTGCAACTGATTTTACTTGCAAGGTCTTTGACTGCAATGCTTGAAGGGATTTTAATATGCGTCGGACGCGCAATTTCAGCTTTATGCACGGGCGCGGGCTGTGGACGCTGTTTTTTCTTTGGACGCAACGCACGATTTACATTTTGATTTTGAGTCTGCGCCTGTTGCTGACTCTTTGCAATATTTGCAGCATTTTTATTGCGGCGGTTACGGCTTTTATTTTGAGCGCGTGAACCGTCTTCGCGGCTGCTGTCACGATCTTTTCTTGAAGTGCGTTCGCCGCGTTCAGGGCGTTCTGTACGTTCACCGCGTTCAATTTTTATTTCTGCGCGTTCGGAGCGTTCACGGCTCGGACGTTCGCCGCGTTCGGAACGTTCACCGCGTTCACTGCGTTCAGATTTTCCTTCAAAGTTTGGACGTTCGCCGCGTTCAAAACGATTCTCACGGTTTGGGCGTTCCCTGCGTTGTTCCCGTGATTCCCGATTTTCTCTATTTTCACGCGGTTTATTTTCATCACGTGATTTAAATTTTTCGTCAGATTTTGGAGCGTCTGCAGTTCTTTCTACTCTTGTTGCAGGTTTTTCAGTGCGTTGTGTTTCAACTTTCGCCGCCGGTTTACCTTCAGGTTTTCTTACAGATTCCGCCGCTTTCGGTTTAAAATCTTGGCGCGGTTTATCGTTTGGAGTTCGCGCAGGACGATTTTGTTTTGGCGCGTTTTTCTGTGCAGATTCAACTTTTGGCGTTTCTGATTTTGGCGCGTCAACTTTCGGCGCGTCAACTTTTGGAGTTGTTGCCTTTGGCGTTTCAACTTTCGGCGTTTCGACCGGCGCAGGTTTACGACGTGCAAAATTTTCTTTCAAAATGTTATAAGCATCTTCATCAACCGCGCTGAAACGGTTTGCAACTTTTATTTTGCGTTTCTTCAAAAAATCAACAAGAAATTGACTATCCTGGTTAAATTCCTTAGCCAGCTCAAATATTCTGTATTTTGGCGTTTTCGTGGTTTTAGACATAGAGCCACCTCCGGTAAATTTTTAAAATGTTTTTGTTTGCATTATATGTTTCTCCTTTGCAGAAGGTTGAATAATTTTATTTTTCTGCCACCGCCCCAATAATTTCATCATAAATTTCGGCAGGCAACGCAGTTTTAAAAGATTTATCCAATTTGCGGCGTTTTTTGGTTTCCGCCGCGCAGTTTTCATTTTTACATATATACGCGCCGCGCCCGTTGGCTTTCCCTGTAAAATCTATCGCAAAATTGCCTTCAGGCGTCCGCACTATTCGCAGAAGTTCGGCTTTATTCTTGATTTCTCTGCAATTTACACAGCGGCGCATTTTTGTTTGCTTTTTAGATTCTTTTTCCAACGCCGTCACCTTACTTAAAATGGATTGTCGCCAAAGGGATTATCTCCGAAAGGATTATCTCCGAAAGGATTATCGCCGAAAGGATTTTCCGGCTCTTGTTTTGGTGCAGGTTTATTTTTTTGTTTCGGCTTTTTATCCTGCTTAACTTCCTGCGCGGGGGCAGTTTCTGCTTGTACAGGAGTTTCTGTCACTGATGATTCACTTTCAAAATTGTCTCCGCCGAACGGATTATTATCGAAAAGATCAAAAGATTCTTTTGACGCGGGTTCTGATTTTACATTTTTATTTTGTTCCTGTTCAACTTTCGGATTTTCATTAGAATTTCCTGCATCAAATGGATTATCTCCAAAGGGATTATCTCCAAAGGGATTATCGCCAAACGGATTTGCATTGAATGTTTCTTCAAATTTCGGCTTATTCGGTTTATTTTTGTTTTTATTCTTCTTTTTCTTGTCGGGTTTAATCGGGTTTCCGTTTTCGTCAAGTTGCAGAGCAGGTTTTTGAAATTTCGGCTTTTGCGGCTTCTGCTTTTTAGGTCTTTCAGGCGCAATTTGTACAACGCGCAAACTTTCATCAAAGACTTCATCTTTAGCTTGCGCCTTGCTTTTTATATCAATTTTCCAGCCGGTAATTTTTGCGGCAAGACGTGCGTTTTGTCCTTCCTTGCCAATCGCCAAACTGAGTTGGTTATTCGGTACAACCACATGCGAAACTTTGTCACATTCGCTGACGGCAACCGTCATAACTTTGGAAGGGCTTAAAGCGTTCGCAATGAAAATTGCAGGGTCTTCGTCCCATTTTACCACGTCGATTTTTTCGTCGCCAAGTTCTTTTGAAATGGCTTGAGCGCGGATACCGCGTTCACCTAAACACGCGCCGACGGGATCAATATCGGGATTTGAAGAAACAACCGCAACTTTTGAACGGTTGCCGGCTTCACGCGCCACAGTTTTTATTGTGATAATTCCTTCTTGAATTTCGGGAACTTCAGATTCAAAAAGACGGCGCAAAAAGCCCGGGTGCGTCCTTGAAAGATAAACCTGCGGACCTTTTCCAATTTTGCGAACTTCGGCAACGTAGGCGCGGACTCTGTCACCAACTTGAAATCTGTCGGTATGAATTTGTTCTACAGGAACAATTACCGCCTCTGTCTTGCCGATATCAACTATAACATTTCCGTCTTCAATGCGCGTAACCGTGCCTGTTACAATATCGTTATCCTTGTTTGTAAATTCGTCATAAACTACGCCGCGTTCAGCTTCACGAATTTTTTGCATTACAAATTGTTTTGCCGCCTGCGCCGCAATTCTTCCAAAATCATGCGGTGGAAATTCTCGGCGTATAACGTCGCCAATTTCATATTTCGGATCAATTCTTTTTGCGTCTGAAACTGAAATTTCTTTGACGGGGTTAGTTACCTCTTCCACAACGTCACGCAGTTCGTAGACGTGGAAAACGCCGCTGTCTCTGTCCAAATCTACAACAACTGTTTTGTCGGCGGACGCGGATTTTTTGCAAGCGAAAATTAACGCTGACTCAATGGCATCAAATAAAGCGTCGGGGTTAATTTCCTTTTCGGCGCACAAATCTTTCAGCGCGTCGATTAACATAATTTCGCCGCCGCTTTTCTTTTTTCTTACAGCCAAGTTATACCTTCCTCTCGAAAATTTAAAAATCTATATGCAATCTAACCTGTGCAACTTTTTCACGCGGTATTGGTTCAAATTCTTTTAACTTTAAAAAATTTTTGTCTCGACTTTCAAGTATGCCGGTGAAATTTTTCTTGCCGTCAATCGGCGCGTAGAGTGTAACGTCAACTGATTTTCCGACTTCGCGTACAAAATCACGATCTTTTTTCAGTACTCTGTCAATTCCCGGCGAAGAAACTTCCAAAATGTAAGAATCATTAATCAGCATTTCTTTATCAAGAACCGCTCCAATTTTCTCACTCAATATTTGGCAATCGTCCAAATCCACGCCGCCGGGCTTATCTACAAAAATTCGCAGGTACCAATCACGCTCCATAACGTATTCAACGTCTACAAGTTCAAACTCACTGCCTTGCAAAAGTTCATTCATCAGCTCTTCGACTTGCATTTCAATCTTGTTTGCCATCAAATGCCTCCATTTTTCCTTACAATATTAAAGAGTGGACAAAAGCCCACCCCAAAAAATTCTTTTTTATGAAGTATGCAGGAATTATAACACCTTCATTTGAAACTGTAAATATTTTTTCACAATTCTTGAAAAAATTTGGCGCGGTTGTTATTTTTTTGGCGCGGTGTTATACTTTTTCAGGTTTTAGGAATTAGGTTTTAGATTTCAGGTGTTATTGGTAAACTCAAATTTTATTTTTTTATTTAAAGTACTTTTTCTTTGTCTTGTCAAAGGAAGTAGTTATTGACTGTTGAATAAATCTGTTTTTTAATTTTTTATTTTTTTATATTAAATGTACTTTTCTTAGTACCAAAAGAAAAGACGTTTACTAATCCGCAAAGCTGCTAGAATGCCGCACGCTCCAGCCGTGTAAGCTCCTTGCGCGGTTGCGTAGCAAGCGTGCTCTCCTAAGGTCGCTCCAACTTTACCGTCCGCACTTAGTAAGTAATTTCCGTCCGCACTTTGCGGATTTTAAAAAAAATTTTGTGGATTTTTTAATTTTTCAATACGTTCTGGGAATTTCTCTAAAACCTAACCGCTAAAACCTAACATTTAAATTTTGACGAAGGAGAATTTTCAATGCTTGATATGAAATTCGTACGTGATAACCTTGATGAAGTTCGTACAATGTTAAAAAATCGGAATAACCCTTTGAATTTGGACAATTTTGCTGAACTGGAGCAAAAACGCCGCGCACTTTTAAGCGAAGTTGAACAGTTAAAAACTCAACGCAATACCACTTCAAAAAAAATTGGCGCAATGAAAAAAGCCGGCGAAGATACAACTGCAATTTCTGCAGAAATGCGCGCAGTCGGTGATAAAATTTCCGCGCTTGATAACGAACTGAAAACTGTTGAAGAAAATCTGCGCGATATTCTTTTACATATTCCGAACATTCCAAAGGCTGATGTACCTGTTGGCAAGGACGATACACAAAATCCTGAAATTCGCCGCAACGGTACACCACGTCAATTTGATTTCACGCCAAAAAATCACTGGGAAATTGGCAACGATTTAAATATTTTGGACGCTGACAGAGCGGCAAAAGTTACGGGCGCAAGATTTACATTTTACAGAGGACTCGGCGCACGTTTGGAGCGCGCTTGTATTAATTTTATGATGGACTTGCACGCCAACAAGCACGGCTATACTGAAATGCTTGCGCCCTACATTGTCAATCGTGACAGTATGATCGGCACGGGACAACTTCCAAAATTCGCTGAAGATATGTTTAAACTTGAAAACCTCGATTATTACCTTGTACCGACTGCCGAAGTTCCGACGACGAATTATCACAGAGACGAAATTTTAGCCGCTGAAAATCTGCCTGAATATTACAGCTGTTATACCGCTTGTTTTCGCGCAGAGGCAGGTTCAGCCGGCAGAGATACGCGCGGCTTGATTCGCCAACACCAATTTAACAAAGTCGAACTGATTAAATTTACCACGCCTGAAACTTCATGGGAAGAATTGGAAAGTATGGTTGACGCCGCTGAAGACGTTTTGAGAATTTTGGAAATTCCCTACCGCGTCGTTTTGCTTTGTACCGGCGATATGAGTTTCACTTCTGCCAAAACTTATGATATTGAAGTTTGGATGCCCGCGCAAAATAAATATCGTGAAATTTCTTCCTGCTCCAACTGCACTGATTATCAAGCGCGCCGCGCTAATATTAAATTCCGCCGTGACGCAAAATCTAAGCCTGAATTTGTTCACACATTGAACGGTTCAGGAATTGCAGTCGGTCGCACGGTTGCCGCAATTTTAGAAAATTATCAAAATGCTGACGGTACTGTTACTGTACCAAAAGCGTTAATACCGTATATGGGCGGCGTCGAAGTTATAGGGAAATAGGGGCTAGGGGGCAGCTTTGCGGATTCCTAAAAGCAGTTTTTCTTTGGTACTTGCGTGGCTTTTTAGTACTTTTTTTGCTTCGGAAAAAAGAAAGTACATTTAATATAAATAAAAAAATTGGAATTATTCAACAGCCCTAGATTTATTTTTGTATATAGTTTATCATAGCTTTCAAGGAGGTATTAACTTGAGCGATTTTAAAATTTATACTGACGGTTCATGTTTGGGAAATCCCGGCGCGGGCGGTTATGCGGCGGTTATAATTGACGAAAAAAATAATCGCGTGGAAATTGTCGGCGGCGAACGTGAAACGACTAATAACCGAATGGAATTAATGGCGGCGATTGAGGCGTTAAAAAAAGTTTCAGCCGATGATTATATCGAACTTTTTACCGACAGCAATTATTTGAAAAATGCTTTTACGCAAGGTTGGCTGGCGAATTGGAAACGCAACGGTTGGCAAACTGCCAATAAAAAGCCGGTTTTAAATATAGATTTGTGGAAAAAATTGGACGCGCTGATTTTAAATCGCAATGTAAAATTTAATTGGGTAAAAGGACACGCCGGCAACAGTTTAAATGAACGTTGCGACAAATTGGCACGGACAGAGGCGACGAAACAAAAAAATAAACCGGCTCCATCACCTGATCCGGTTCAATTAACTTTATTTTAAAATTTATTCTTCGTCTATCAAAATGCCCGTCAATTTCAACAAATATTTAGCGTTTGTAGTTGTACAGCGTCCTTCGCGCAGTTGGTAATCAAATTTTATTTTTTCATCTTCGTAATATTCTTGGAAATGCGCGTTATAAATCGGCGTGTCATTTTTTGAAGACATATAACAAAGTTCAAAATCGTGCGTCGTTACCAAAGTGATACTGCGTTCGTTAGTCAGACGTTTAATCGCTTCCTTCGCGCCTAAAAGTCTGTCTTCTTCGTTCGTACCTTTGAAAATTTCGTCAATGCAAATAAGCATTGGCAATTTTTTTTGGCTGTACTCAATCATTGATTTAATTCGCAAAAGTTCGGCGTAGAATGTAGACATACCCTGCGAAATATCATCGTTGACACGAATTGAAGTAAAAATCGCCATTCGACTGACAGAAAAACTTTCGGCACAAACAGGCGCGCCCGCGTAAGCTAAAAGTACCGAACTGGCAAGAGTGCGAATCCATGTAGTTTTGCCTGACATATTCGCACCGGTTATAATCGTCGTGCAAGCGCGTAAATCCGCGCTGTTTGGTACGGCGTTTTTGTCGGCAATCAAAAGACTTGTTAATTCTCGGTTTATCGCCGTCCAAAAGTTTCGGGAAACAATAATTACTTCTTGTTTGTCCGATTGACGCAAAACTGATTAAAACTTCCATTTCCGACCATGCGTCTATCCATTGGCGCAAATGATTCGCCGCAGTTTTACGCCAACTTAAAAACGCCGCCGCGCTGAAAAAGTCCATTAAAAACATCGCGTTAAACAACAGATAGACGAATGGATTTTTTGTAGTATTTACGATTTGTACAAGCAATGACAAATATTTTAAATTTTGTGCCGCCGAAACGTCGCCGGTTAAAGCGTCACGGATATTTTTCAAACTTTTTGAATTAAAATCTGTACTTTCAATTCGTTCAAAAATTGCTTGATACAATTTTAATTCTTTCGATAAAGTTTCAAGCGGTTTTAAAATTTCTGAAGTGTAACGGAACAATATCAACGCCAAAGAAATTGAGAAAAGCGGTACGAACGGCAAAAGTAACGGGCTTAAAATTCCCTGATATGTCAAAAAGCACTGAATTACAAAAATCGGGAAGGGCAAAAATCGCACGTACAAAAATTTTGTAGATTGTTTCAAAGGTTCTTCGACGGCTTTTAAAAGTCCCGTTGTATCGTGGTCATTTTTCATAAGCCGTGCGAACGCCTCTAAATCCAAAGACAGGCGCGGGCGTTGCAATAATTCCGCTACGCCGTTTTGTCTGATTCTGATTGCATTAAAATCTTTTGGAGGAATTGGAGAAAGTGATTCAGCCAATCTGTCGCGCCCGCGTTTTGTTCGTGCCGCGCAGATATATTGAAAAATTGAACCTTCGCCGAAAATATATAAATCAGTATCTTGCGGTCTGTCATTTTTCAAATAACAACTGCCGTCTTGTGAACGTTTTCGCCATGTGCCGCGCGCTCGGACGATATAGGAATTTAAAACATTCAGCCGACTGGTTAAAAATTTTTGGCGGTTTTTAATTTCATCGTGATAACTTACAAAACGAATGAATATTAAAAGTAAAATTGCCCCGCCCCAATATCCTTCACGATAATAATCATAGCCGACGCCAAAACTTGCAACCATTCCCAAAAATATAACTATCCGCGCCAATGAAACTTTTTTCTCGCGCAGGTGTAAATCTTTTTGCTCGTTTAAATCAATTACCCGTTCGTTATCGTAAAATTCTTTATTCAAAAAAATTTCTCCTTCGGTGTAGTATTGTAGTTGGGTAGGAATTACTGCCTGCCAAACTACCGAATTACCTAGTCGTGTTGAAAAATTAAAAAATCCACAAAATTTTTTTTAAAATCCGCAAAGTGCGGATGGTTTGTAGTGTGGTAGTGCGATAGCCAATAGCTGATAGCTAATAGCTAATAGCTAATAGCTAACCGCTACCCCACTATCCAACTACTTTTGCTTCGGAAAACAGAAAGTACATTTAAAAATATAAAAAAATTTGAATTGTTCAACAGCACCTAACTACCGCACTAAATTATATTTTTTCTGTAAATTAATTGCAATGGAAAATTTTAAATGATACAATGACAGCGATAATAAATGTTCGGAAAAATGGTTTTACGTCGATTGTTATCAGGAGGTTTTTTTTATGAAAATTTTTATAGAGGTGATATACATTGAGAAACAACGAACAACGTAGCGAACAAAAATTACAAATTATTCCTTTAGGCGGCTTGGGCGAAATTGGCAAAAATATGACAGTCATTCGTTGCGGAGATGAAATGATTATAGTTGATGCCGGTTTAATGTTTCCGGAAAATGAAATGCTCGGCGTCGATTTGGTTATTCCCGATATTTCATATGTAATAGAAAATGAAAAATGCCTAAAAGCAATAGTACTGACGCACGGACACGAAGATCATATTGGCGCGTTGCCGTACATTTTGAAAAGACTTTCAGTGCCGGTTTACGGTACAAAATTAACACTTGGAATTTTGGAAGGTCGGCTGAAAGAAAACGGCGTTGACTGCGGAAATTTGCATGCGGTTGTACCCGGTGAAATTATTATGCTTGGCTGTTTCAGCGTCGGATTTATTCGCGTCAATCATTCAATCCCCGATTCAGTCGGATTGTCAATCAAAACGCCGGTCGGTATGATTGTACACACGGGCGATTTTAAATTTGATTATACGCCGGTTGACGGCAAAATGACTGACTTTAGACGCCTTGCCGATTTGGGAAATAAAGGCGTTTTGGTAATGTTGGCTGATTCTACAAATTCCGAAAAAGAAGGGCACACTTTAAGCGAAAAAACTGTCGGCGAGGCGTTTAACCGTGAATTTGCGAACGCGCAAGGCAGAATCATTGTTGCAACTTTTTCTTCAAATGTTCACAGAATCCAACAAGTTATTGACACTGCAATAAAATACCGCCGCCGCGTTGCAATTTTGGGGCGCAGTATGGTTAATGTTGTAAATATTTCAATGGAACTTGGCTATATTCACGCGCCGGAGGGCGTCATAATCGACATTGAAGATATTATGAATTACCCTGCAAATAAAATTGTAATTGTAACGACGGGCAGTCAAGGCGAACCAATGAGCGCGTTGACACGAATGGCAATGAGCGATCATCGACAGGTTGATATTGTGCAAGGCGACACGGTTATAATTTCTGCCACGCCGATTCCGGGCAATGAAAAAGTTGTTGCCAAAACGATTGACAATCTTTTAAGATTGGGCGCACACGTCATTTACAGCCGCAATGAAGGTATTCACGTTTCAGGACACGCCTCACGCGAAGAATTGAAACTTATGCATAATTTAATTAAACCGAAATTTTTTATTCCCGTGCATGGCGAAATACATCATTTGTTTGCACATGCAAAATTGGCTGAAGATTTGGGAATGGCGCGGGATCATATTTTAGTCGGTGAAAACGGTTTTGTCTTTGAATTTACGAAGGAACGCGGCAAAGTTGTCGGCAGAATTAATTGGGGCGTCGTAATGGTTGACGGCTTAGGCGTCGGCGATGTTGGCAATATTGTTTTACGTGACAGGCGGCAACTTTCGCAAGACGGAATTTTGATTGTAGTTGTAACGATGAATCGAGAAACCGGCAAAATTGTAGCAGGTCCCGATGTTGTAAGTCGCGGTTTTGTATACGTAAGAGAATCAGAAGCATTAATGGACGAGGCAAAGGCGCGTGTAATGCAAGCATTGAAACGTTGCGCCGATGAAAAAATTACAGACTGGTCAACAATGAAAATCAACGTTAAAGAGGCGTTGGCGGCATTTTTATTTGAACAGACGCGCCGCCGCCCGATGATTTTGCCTATAATTATGGAGATCTAGTAGTTAGTGATTAGTTGTTAGTTGTTAGTTGTTAGTGAACTATTTACTACCAAACTACAACACTACCGAACTACCCCACTACACAACTATCACACTACAAAATGGAGTTTTTGAAATGGAAGATTTCGTCCACCTGCACAATCACACTGAATACAGCTTGCTTGACGGCGCGTCGAGAATTTCGGATTTAATCGAACAGACAAAAAATTTGGGAATGGACGCGCTTGCAATTACCGATCACGGCACAATGTACGGCGTGATTGATTTTTACAAAGAGGCTGTGAAACGCGGCATTAAACCGATTATTGGTTGTGAAGTTTACGTTGCGCCGCGCTCAAGATTTAACCGCGCAATTTTGGACGGAGTGAAATATTTTCATCTGATTCTGCTTGCCGAAAACAACGAAGGCTACAAAAATTTAGTCAAATTGGTATCGCTTGCCGCAACTGAAGGCTTTTATTACAAGCCCCGCGTTGACAAGGAAATTTTAAAAAAATATCACGGCGGATTAATTGCGCTGTCTGCTTGCATTGAGGGCGAAATTCCAAAGGCAATTTTGCGGAATAATTTTTCTGACGCCGTTGAAATTGTCAAAGAATACGTTGAAATTTTTGGACGTGAAAATTTTTTTTTGGAATTGCAAAATCACGGCTTGGAAGAAGAAAAAATTGTCCGTGACGCGCTTATAAAAATTTCGCAGGAATTGAATTTGAATCTTGTTGCAACGAATGACGCGCATTATATTCGCCGTGAAGACAGCGAATTTCAAGATTTGTTACTTTGCATACAGATGAATAAAACTGTTGACGAGAAAAAGCGTTTGCGCTTTCCTTCCGACGATTATTACTTGAAGTCGCCGCAGGAAATGCGCGCGCTTTTTTTTGATGTTCCCGCCGCTTGCGATAACACTTTGAAAATTGCCGAACGTTGCAATGTAAATTTTGAATTTGGAAAATTGCAACTGCCCGTGTTTCCTTTGCCTAAACCTTACAAAAACGAATCTGAATATTTGAGAAAACTTTGTTACGAAAAAATTTACAATCGCTATTTACTTTTGACTGACAAAATTACAGCGCGGCTTGATTATGAATTGGAAATTATAAAAAAAATGGGCTACGACGGCTATTTTTTGATTGTGTGGGATTTTATAAATCACGCCAAGAAAAAAGGTATAGCCGTAGGTCCCGGCAGAGGTTCAGCCGCCGGCAGTATTGTAGCTTATATTTTGGGAATTACTGAACTTGATCCGCTTGAATTTGATTTACTTTTTGAAAGGTTTTTGAATCCCGAGCGCGTGACAATGCCTGATATTGACGTTGATTTTTGTTACATTCGCCGTGAAGAAGTTATTGATTACGTAAAAAATTTTTACGGCGAAGATCACGTCGCACAGATTGTGACATTTGGGACAATGGCGGCAAAAGCGGTTGTCCGTGACGTGGTACGCGCTTTAAATATTCCTTACGCCGAAGGCTCCAGAATCGTTTCAATGATTCCAAATGAATTGAAAATTACGCTTGATAAGGCGTTGCAGAGTTCACACGATTTAAAAAATGAATACGAAAATAATGCTACAGTTCGCCGCGTGATAGATTTTTCAAGGAAATTGGAAGGCTTGCCGCGCCACGCCTCGACGCATGCCGCCGGTATCGTTATTTCAAAATTGCCGCTGACTGATTATGTGCCGATTCAACTTTCAAACGGCTCAATCATTACGCAATACGACAAAGACAAAATTGAAGAATTGGGCTTGTTGAAAATGGATTTTCTCGGCTTGCGAACGCTGACAATAATTAACTGAAAATGTGAAAAAAACTTGCGGCAAAACGATTGATATTTCAAGAATTTCGTTGAACGACAAAAAGACGGCGGAAATGTTATCAAACGGCGATACAGGCGCGGTTTTTCAAATGGAATCTGCGGGAATGAAAAAACTTGTAAAAGATTTAAAGCCGAAATGTTTTGCAGATTTAATCCCGACAGTTGCACTTTACAGACCGGGACCGCTTGCAAGCGGAATGGTTGAAGATTTTATCGCAGGCAAGCACGGCACGAAAAAAGTTGAATATCTTCATCAGAAACTTGAGCCGATTCTCAAAGAAACATTCGGCGTAATTTTATATCAAGAACAGGTAATGCAAATAGTGCAAGCGTTGGCGGGATTTTCACTCGGACAGGCGGATTTATTGCGCCGCGCAATGGGCAAGAAAAAAGCTGAAATACTTTTGGCGCAGAAAGAAAATTTTTTGCAAGGCTGCGAAAAAAACGGCGTCGAAAAAAATTTGGCGGAAAGAATTTTTGAATTGCTTTTAAATTTTGCGGACTACGGTTTCAATAAATCGCACTCGGCGGCATACGCTTTAATAGCGTGGCAGACGGCGTATTTAAAAGCGCATTTCCCCGCCGAATTTATGGCGGCGATGTTGTCAAGCGTTATGGATTCCGACAAAATTGCAGTTTACGTTGAATTGACAAAAAAAATGGGGATAAAAATTTTGCCGCCTGATGTAAATTTCAGCGGCGTACATTTTGAAGTTGAAAACGGCGCAATAAGATTTGCACTGTCAGCGATAAAAAATTTGGGCGAATTTGCAATCAGCGGCGTTGTCAAAGTTCGTGAAAGCGGCGGCGAATTTAAATCTTTGCTTGATTTTTGCAGTCGCGTCAACTTGAGAGATTTTACGCGCAAAAGTATAGAAAATCTGATAAAATGCGGCGCGTTTGATTCTATTGATTCGCGCAGGACGGCGTTAGTTGAATCGATTGAATTTGCGTTTACCGAAGGTTCAAGGAAAAATAAAGACGCCGCAAACGGACAGGGCGGACTTTTTGGCGAAGAAATAATTTCTAAAACTGAAAAAACTTTGCCGAATATTTCCGAACGTCCAAAGATTGAAATTTTGGCGTGGGAAAAAGAGGCATTCGGCTTTTATATGAGTGGAAATCCGCTTGAAGAATTTGCCGAAACATTTTCAGGTTTTATAAAAATTGAAGAAATTCAGCGCGGCAAATTTCATAACAATCAAAATGTACGAATTGGCGGACTGGTAACGGAAACGCGGCAAATTACAACGAAACGCGGCGATTTAATGGCTAATATCACGTTGGAAGATTTGAGCGGCAAAATCGGCGTTACGATTTTTCCTGTGGTTTTTAATAAGTGCATGGATTTTATTTTGGCTGATGAAATTATAATTGTCAGCGGCAAAGTTGACATGTCCGGCGATAAAATAAAAATTGTGGCGAATGAAATTTTGCGCGCGCAGGATTACACGCCGGATATTTATTTGACGGTGGCGGAAAATCTGCAAGAAAAGGTTTTGGACGTACTCAAAAAAAATAGCGGCGAAAGTGCCGCGTATTTTAAAATTTCTGGACGTTGGCGGAAACAAAATTTAAAAGTTGCAATAACTGAAAATCTGCGCGCGGAATTAACAAATTTAATCGGCGCAGAAAATTTTAGAGTTTATTAGGGCGTGTTGGCAAAGCCTAAATTTGAATCATTACGGCAGCGAGAATAATGAAATTCAGAAAACAATTTGACAATTTGTCGTAACGTGTGGCAAC
>CAJOGS010000152.1 GCA_905234045.1 uncultured Selenomonadaceae bacterium
ACATAAGCATATCCTTTCGGTTTAGGTTTCAACTTTATTTTACCAAAAGTTTGTGCTTATGTTTTTTTATTTTAGGAGTTTACCAACACGCCCTAATAAATAAATATCTAAAAATAAGATTTTACCAGTAGCCCCTAGGGCGTGTTGAAAAAGTCTGTTATCAAATTTTTTCTTGAACTTTTTTATTTTTTGAATGTACTTTTTCTTTGTCTTTTCAAAAGTATTCGTCGCCTTTGCAAGAAAGACGCTTTTTTCGCTCTCATCGAACCAAAATTAATTCGTCAGCATTTTCAATCAATTTTTCAACACGACATAGCAAAGAAAAAGTTCTTGAAATTAAAAATAATAAAAAAACAAATTTATTCATCAGCAACTAATTCTATTTTCAAAAATTTATCCTTGTCAAAATGGCGATTGACGGTTAAAATTTCAGTAACAATATAAAAGTTTAACGAGGTAATACGTATGAAAGAGCTTAATATTGAAAAAGGATTTGTAAAATTTCAAACGGCGGCGAACAAAGGTTATCAGCTGACAAAAAGCAAATGCGATGAAATTAATTCAGAATTGTTGAAAGCTGAACGCAGTATCAAAATTGCAAGCGGTGATCAGAATCCTTTTAAAGTCATTCAAAACAATGCCATTAATACCAGACAAAATGCAAAGTTTCAGATTTTGAAAACAATCCTTGAAGAAATTCAGCAAGACATTGAAAAAAGACACGAAGGCTCAAATAATTTTTCGATTGCCGTTTACGGGCGCAAAATGGCGGGAAAATCAACGCTTATGGAAACTTTGACGCACGGCGACGGTAAAACTATAGGCAAAGGCACAGACCGCACAATAAAAGAAATTCGCACATACTATTGGAACGGCTTTAAAATTACCGACATTTCCGGCGTAGATTTTTTCAGTAACACAATCAACGACGTTTTGAAAGAGGCTAATGTCATTCTGTTTTTAATGACAAGTGATGCGCCGCAAGCCGAAGAAGCCGAATGTTTTGCAAAATTGAAAAGTCTCGGTAAACCAATTTTGGGAATTATCAACGTCAGAAAAATTTTGAATTTCAAAAAACGCGATGTACTTTTACAGGATTTGAAAAAAATTTTGCCAAATACCAAAGAAATTGAAAACTTAATTGCCAATTTTAAAAATTTCGCTCCACAGTACAATCAAGATTGGAGCAATATTAAATTTATGCCGGTGCATTTGCTTGCGGCGTATTATTCACGAATGGAACGTATAAACGACGAAGAAATTTATAATGCAAGTAATTTTGTCGAAATTGAAAATTTGATACTCGGAAAAGTTATTACTCACGGCGAATTTTTACAGGTAAAAAAATTTATTGATACTGCGGCAATTCCAATTTACCATATGTTTTCTGAAACCTTCGACTACAGCGCACGTTGTTTCATAGAATCCAATATTTGGAAGGAACAAGCCAAAAAAATTTTGGCATGGCGCAAAACTTTTTCAGACAATGCACAGATTCAATTTAACAAACTTACCGAGAGAATGAGCGAAAATTTGAAAAAAGAAATTCCGCAATTCGTCGATTCAAATTCCGGCGCGGAAAATGTAAATCAAATTTGGAACGAAAAAATAATTGAGTTCGGACTTATTGAACGCTATCAAGATTTATTTAAAAATCTTTTGATACAGTGCAAAGTTGAATTTTTGACGTTGATTAACAGTTTAATGCAGGAATTTAATAATTCTCTCGGCGACAGAATTCAAAATGATATTAAAACGATAAATGCCCAACTTTTTGGCGAATATTCAGATACAGTTTTTCCGACGCTTTCAGATTTAATGCCGAATATGGAATGGGCGGGAATTTCCAACAGCAGTAATGATGCCGGCACAATGTTTTATCAAGCATTTTTTGAAGCCAGTGCGACTCCCCGTGTTTCAAAAGAAATGCTGAAAGATCAACTCAAAAGAAGCAGTTTTTCAGTACTTGAAGACATTAAAGAAATAACCCGTGAAATCTTGAATAAACAAATTTTTGACAAGATTGATGAAGTTGCCAAAACTGCCGAAAATTATTCATATGTAATGGTGAAAATTGGAGAGGCTCAAGGCGAAATCGCCGAAATGTTGCTCGGCGAATACGAAGGCTTAAATTCTGAACTTTTGACAGAGGCGGCAAAATGTTTGGGTATAAAAAAATTGTCTGGAATAAAAGTTACTTTCAGAATACCGGGCGAAAGATTCGGCGTTGTTGCCGAAAATTTCAGCATTGACATAGAAAAAATTTCAAAAGTACTGAACGAAAAATTTTCTATAATGACTCCTGAAAAAAGTTGGTACAACACAATGAAAAAAATGCTGAAGTGTGAATTTGAATTTGATGAATATTCTATCGGCGTTAAATCTGACAATAAAACTTATTCGGTTACTCCGAAAGGAAAAGTATCTGCAGAAAGATTAAAATTGGCGCAACAAATTTCGCCGTATCCGATTATCACGCTGTAATTTTTTAGTTAAAATTTATATAAATTTTCCGACGTTTTAATCAAAATCAGCAGTAAACTTGAAAAAATTTTCAGGTTTGCTAAAATAAGCCTTCGGAAGTTAATTTTTGTTTAATTTTTACAAATAAAAAAATATAAAAAATAGATTTGAGGGAATTTTTATGGCTACTCAAAACAAGAAAAACTCCAATAAAAAAATTTCTAATAAGAAAAAAAATAATGCCGAAAATTTTGGGTTAGAGGATATAATTGCTCAAAATTCCAATGCAGAAAAAACATTTGAAAGCCTTCTTGTCAGAAGTTACGACATGGAAGAAGAACTTATGAAATGTCAGACGGCGGCAGATCAAGGTTATTCCGTTGCGACGAAAAAATACGAAGAAATTTCAATTAATTTGCTTAAAGCGGAACACAAATTGAAAAAAGCCGAAGAAGATCAAAATCAACTGGCGCATATTCAAGCTACAACGCTTATTTCAAAACAGGAAAAAGAAATTCAAAATATCCGAGATTATATTAATGAAATCAGAAAAAATATTGATGTCCTGCATGAACGTCAAAAAGAATTTTCTATTGCGGTATTTGGGCGCAAAATGTCGGGAAAATCAACGCTTATGGAAATTTTGACGCACGGCAACGGCTCAACAATCGGAAAAAGCGTACCGCGTACAGCAAGCGATATTCGCTCTTATTATTGGAAAGGCTTAAAAATTACAGATTTGCCGAGTTTGGATTTTTTTCAAGACTCCGAAGCAAACAAAATTGGAATGGACGCGGCAAAAAGTGCGGACGTAGTTTTATTTCTGATGACGAATGAACCGCCGCAAGCTGAAGAGGCTCAATGTTTGGCGCAGTTGAAAAATTTGGGCAAGCCGGTTTTAACAATTATTAACGTTCAAAAAGATTTAAATTTCAAAAAACCAAATTTGGCACTCAAAGAATTGCAAAAAACTTTTAACGACGATGAAACCGATAAAGTGGTAGATCAGTTAAAAGAACTTTTGAAAGGTTACAATCACGATTGGAAAGATTTTAAACATGTGGTAACGCACCTTTCAGCCGCGTATTACGCGCAATTCGCCGGAAGTTATGCAGATGAAATTTTTCAAGCAAGCCGCTTTTCTGAAGTTGAAGAGTTTATCCTTGAAAAAATTAAAGCTGACGGAGAATTTTTGCGTACAAAAAATTTTATTGACAGTATCGCAGTCCCGATGAACGAAATTATTTTGAAACTTTTTGAACACAGCGGACTTTCACTTCAAGAAAGCAAAGTTTGGCGCGATAAGTACAGAGAAATTGCAGAATGGCGTAAAAATTTTTGGGAGAACGCGCAAATTAAAATTCAAAAACTTTATAGCGAACTTCAGCAAAATCTTAAATATGAAATTCCGCATTTTGCCCAAGTAAATTATAACAATGAAAACGTCAAGGAAGAATGGAACAAATATATTTCTCAATTCGGCTATGTTGAACGCTATCAAGAATTGCTTAAAGAAATTTCTAAAGATTGTGATGAACAATACAAAAAATTTAGCGTCGAATTTACAAAAGAATTGAAGTTGGCATTTAACGGCAGAACTCAAACAGATATAAAACTCGAAGAAACTACGCCATGGGAACAGTACGCCGCAATAATTTTACCTAATCTTTTAATGCTTGTACCCGGAATCGGTTGGACGGCAAGAGTTACAATTTTTGTAGCGTCGTCATTTTTCTCTTCGCTTTTTGAAAATAAAGAAGAAAAAGTTCGTAAAGCTGTAGCAAGTCTTCAACAACAACTTGAAGAATCAAGCCTTGATACACTTGCAAAAGTTAATAATCAAGCGCGCGATATTTTGAATAAACAAATTTTGGGCAACGTTGACGAATTTACAGATACTTTAATTGGTTATTCTTATATGTTGGCGCAACTTGGCGAATTTCAAAGCCACATGGCTGAGAGGTTACTCGGCGAATATAATGATTTGAATGAAACGCTGTTTTACGAGGCAGTAAAATATAAAAAAGCCGGCAGTATTGCCGAAATGCGAAATACAATGCGTATACCGGGCGAAATTTCGGCTGTACTTATGGAAAAGCCGACAGTTAACGATGACGCAGTTACAGAATTATTGGGCGAAAAATTTTTGACAATAAAACTGCTTGACAGTTGGAATGACATTATGAGACAAATTTTGGGCTGTGACTTCGATTTAAATTCTTATCCGATCAGTGCTAAAGTTGACGGGAAAACTTATTCGGTTACGCCAAGAGAAGAAATCTCCGTTACAGAATTTAAATTGGCGCAACAAATTTCGCCATATCCGATTATTCTTCAATAAAAAAATTTTTTGGCAGTCGTTATGACTGCTTTTTTTTAGTTGCTGAGATTTTTATATGGCGTGTTGGTAAACTCTTTTTTTTGAAAATTTTTTATTTAGATTTATTTTCTTTGCTAGGGCGTGTTGAAAAATTAATTGAACACCGAACTTCTGATGATTAACGAACTAAATTTTGCTGACTGAGAGCGAAGTACTAAGATGCCGCGCAGGACGCGCGGAGCAAATGCTCTTATTCATCGCATTTGCAGGCAGGTGCGTTTTTTTCGCGGACGAAAAAACAGCACTGCAAAA
>CAJOGS010000153.1 GCA_905234045.1 uncultured Selenomonadaceae bacterium
GACGGGCAGGAGCCTTTTCTTTTGTTACTTTTCTTTGGGCTAGCAAAGAAAAGTAAGTTTAATATAAAAAAATCTTTCAAAAGTAAGAGTTTACCAACAGACCCTAGTAAGTAAGCTCCTTGCGCGGTTGCGTAGCAAGCGTGCTCTCCTAAGGTCGCTCCAACTTTACCGCACGCCCTTAGTAAGAATTTTCCGTCCGCACTTTGCGGATTAAAAAAAATTTGTGGATTTTTGAATTTTTCAACACGCCATATTTACTGCCGATTCTACCTGCTGCCTACTGACTCTCTATACATTCAAATAAAAAGTTTAAATTAAAAAATCTTTGACAAGATACGAAAAATCATATATATAAATTTAAACTTCAAAAAAGGCGGTGATATAATGAATGACAAGGATCAAAAACCTGTAACAATAAATACCATCATTAGTGCGGTAAAAACTTATCAGCCTGATGCAGATATTGATATGCTGGAACGCGCTTACCTTGTGGCGAAGGAAGGACACCAAAACCAAAAACGCGCAAGCGGCGAACCCTACATTAACCACCCGTTGAACGTGGCGGCAATGCTGACAGAATTGCAACTTGACGATAAAACAATAGCCGCCGCAATTCTTCATGACGTGGTTGAAGATACGCTTTTCACAATGGAAGAAATTCAGGATATGTTCGGCGATGAAGTGGCACTGATGATTGACGGCGTAACTAAAATTGGAAAAATTCCAATCAGTTTGGTTAAGAAAAACGACACGCAACAAAAAACAAAAGCCGACGCCGAACGCGCCAAACTCAAAGCAGAACAAAAACTTGAAACTTATCGCAAAATGATTATCGCAATGGCTAAAGATATTCGCGTTATCATGATAAAACTTGCCGACCGTCTCCACAATATGCGGACGCTGAAATTTACTGCTGAAGACAAGCAAAAACGTATTGCAAAAGAAACGCTTGAAATTTACGCGCCGCTTGCCAATCGTCTCGGTATTTCAAATATCAAATGGGAACTCGAAGATTTAAGCCTGCGCTATCTTGAGCCGGATATTTACTATAAACTTGTCAGAGATGTTGACCAGAAACGCAAGGATCGACAAATTTATATCACTGAGGCAGTCAAGCAGATTGAGGAAGAATTTGACGACCTTGACATTCACGCCTCAATCAGCGGACGCGCCAAACATTTTTACAGCATTTATAAAAAAATGAAACGCGATAATAAAGAAATTGGCGGAATTTATGACTTGTACGCCGTTAGAATTTTGGTTGACGACGTGCAAGACTGCTATAATGTTTTGGGAATAATTCATTCACGTTGGAAACCGATTCCCGGGCGTTTCAAAGATTATATCGCCGTACCGAAAAGCAACGGTTACCGCTCCTTGCATACAACTGTAATGGTTTTAGGTTATCCGCTTGAAATTCAAATCCGTACATATGCAATGCACCAAATTTCAGAATATGGCGTTGCGGCACACTGGAAATATAAAGAAGCGGGCGGCAGTGTCAAAACAACTGCGGCTGATCAAAAAATGTCATGGCTTCATCAAATGGTACAACTTCAACGCGAAATTAAAGACCCGAAAGAATATCTTGAAGCGTTGAAAATTGATATTTTCAGTGATGAAATTTTTGTATTCACACCTGCCGGCGATTTAATTTCACTGCCGAAAGGTTCAAATCCTATAGATTTTGCGTACCGCGTCCATAGTCAAGTAGGGCATCACTGCGTCGGCGCAAAAGTCAACAGCAAAATTGTTCCTCTCGATTACACATTGCACACGGGCGATTATGTCGAAATTATTACAAACCGTTCAAATAACGGACCCAGTCAAGATTGGCTGAATACAGTTGCATCAAGTGATACACGCCAAAAAATTCGTGCGTGGTTCAAACGTGAAAACCGCGAAGAAAATATCAGGCACGGCGAAGAATTAATTGAAAATGAAATTCGCAAGTTAGGTTATATACCGAACAATTTACTTAAGGATAACGCTCTCGGAAAAGTTGCCGAACAAATGAATATTGATTCGGTTGACGATTTACTGGCTCAAGTCGGATATAACAGCGCGCATTTAAACAACGTTATTTTGAAACTGCTTGAATTTAGCAAAAAAATTGATAAAGATAAATTATCCAACGAATTGGAAATACCAAAAGGAAATCATCAGACTAATAAAAATACCAAGCAAAAAAATGACAGCGGCATTTTGGTTGAAGGCGAAGGCGGCTTTGTGGTACGTCTTGCAAAATGTTGCAATCCTATTCCGGGTGATGAAATTTCCGGTTACGTGACACGCGGGCGCGGCGTAAGTGTTCATCGTATCAACTGCCCAAATCTTTCAAACGGCATTAATGTTGACAGAATGGTTGAAGTCAGTTGGGCGAACTCCAAAGAAAATACCTACATCGTAGAAATTGAAATTGTCTGCAATGATAAAATGGGCGTTTTCTCTGAAATTTTGGCAGTTCCGCCGACTGTACAACTCAATGTACAATCTGTACACGCCGAACCAAACAAAAGTAATAAAACTTCAACTGTTCGGCTCGGTGTCCAAGTAAAAAATGCTGAAGACGTGGCGCGGCTTATAACGAAAATGCAGAGTCTTCGCAGTGTCTACAGCGTAACTCGTCCGATAAATCCTGTGAACGATTAAAAATTACGCGGCAGATTTTTCTGCCGCTTTTTTTTATGAAATTCTAATGCTTGTATGAAAATTTTTCGCTATAATGTAGGAAATTTTATATTGGAGGTTTTCAAAATGAAGAAAAAAATTTTTAGTTTGATGTTGGCGGCAATGTTATTAATTGCAAGCGTGGTAACGGCGGCGGAAATTCAAGGCGGCGTTATCGAAGTCGAAGGAATTAAATATTATGAAGCGGGAAAATCAATGGACGAACTGCGCCGCATGGCAGTTTTGGACGGTTACCGCGCACTTGCCGAAGCGTTGGGCGATTTGAAAATTTCATCAGAATCCACTATGAAAGATTTAACCGACCTTAGCGACGAAGTAAAAGTTGCAGTTCAAAAGACTGTGAACGGCGCAAGATATACCGTAACTCGTGACAGTGAAGGCAACTTCCATTCAAAAATCCGCCTGAATCTTTACGGCGGCGCAAATTCAATCGCAAATATTGTTGTTCCTCAAAATACAAGTGTTGAGCCGTTCCCTAAATTCAGCCCCAAATTTGAAACGATTGACAGCAATTACACCGGTTTAGTAATTGATTGCGCCGGTCAAGAAATTTCAACTGCGATTTTGCCGAAAATTAAATCTGTCAGCGGCAAAGAAATTTATGCTATACAATACCTTCAGAGAAATATTGTTGTAGGGCGCGGAATGGTTAATTATTCCGATGCAAATTCCGGCACGGCGCGCGCAGGCAACAATCCTTTGACGATTCAAGCAATGTTTGTTGAAGATTGCGACGTTGTAGTCAGTGATGATGACGCCGAAAAAATTCTTGCCGCAAATTCAAAATCTAATTTCTTGTCAAAATGCATGGTAGTATTTTTGAAATAATTTTTTACTGTCAGATAAAATTTTTATTTTAAAATATTTTTATTGGCAGATTTTTCTAGGTGCAGTTGAATAATAAAAGTTTTTTGTAATTTTTATTTTTAAATGTACTTTTTCTTTGCTCGTCCAAAGTAGTTGGATAGTGGTGTAGCTATTAGCTATTAGCTATCAGCTATCGAACTACCACACTACAAACAGTACGCACTTTGCGGATTTTTGAAAAATATTTTTCTATTTTTCAACACGCCCCTGTAAGATTTTCAACAACCTAATCAGCACAAGACGTTAAATTTAAAAATTTTTCCCATCAAAATTAAGAGGTGAATACAATGAAAAAGTTTTTTAAAATTTTCAGTTTGGCAATTCTGATTTTTAGTTTGAGCAGTCAAACAACTTTTGCAAAGTCAGAAATGGTTGAGGCGTTCGGTACTTACGTTATGGACGTGAAAGTTGATGAAACTTTGGCAAGCGGTACCGCACGCGCCCGCGAAGAGGCTAAACGCGCCGCCGCTGAAAAAGCCGGCGTTTATGTTCAAAGTTATTCAAAGATGATTGATTTAGAGCTTGACTATGACGAAGTTAAAACTGTTACCGCGCAACTTTTGAAAGTTCAAGACGGCGAAAAAATCGAAACAAAAACGCTGGACGGCGGCTTGATTGAAATCAAAGTAACCATTAAAGCGATTGTTGAATTTCCTAACGATGAAATGCTGAAAACTATGATGTCGGATAAACAGAGTTTGGAAGAGGCAACCGCAAAATATAAAGTTTTGGAGCAGGAATATGAAGCACTTAAACGCCAAATGGCGGAACTCAAAGGCGAATACAAAACTGCAAATAAAATTGAAAAAAGACAAATTAAAGACGCCATTGCTAAAAATGAAAAATATTTTGCCGCGCTGATGGAACTTGAAGAAGGCAACAGATATTATTTCCGCAAAGATTATCAAAACGCAATCGCCGCCTATACTCGTTCGATTGAAATCAGCTTTAACTTTGCAGAGGCTTATAACAATCGCGGCAACTGCTACGCCATTTTGAAACAATTTCAACCCGCGTTGCAGGATTTACAAACTGCCGTAAGTTATAACAGCGTAGATCCGCGTATTCATAACAATCTCGGCAATGTCTATCTTGAAATGGAAAATTACAACGCGGCGATTAATTCTTACACGCAGGCACTTAATTTGAATCCGAATTTGTTCAGCGCGTATTTTAACCGCGCCCTTGCATATTCGTATCTCGGACAATTCCAAAATGCATTGCCTGACGCTCAACGCGCAATGCAATTAAATCCTGCTGACACTGACGCCCAAAATTTGTACAATCAAATCAGACGCAGAATTTAATTGTTAAGGGGGGCGGCAAAGTATGCACAAAAAATTTTTGGCAACGATTCTAACTTTAGCAATGCTGATATTTGCGGCGACTGCAAACGCGGCAATTTTAAAGTTTGAAGGCGTCGGCGAACATTACATGGAAAATCAAACTGAAACTCTTGAAGATTCAAAAAATAAAGCCAAAATTGTCGCCGAACTTAACGCGCTTGAACAGGCGCAGATAAACAT
>CAJOGS010000154.1 GCA_905234045.1 uncultured Selenomonadaceae bacterium
GTTAGTTGAGTAGTGTTATAGTGGTGTAGTAATTTACTACCAAACTACCAAAACACCGCACTACCACACTAAAAGCTAATGATTTAACACGACTCAAGCAGATTGATAATTTTTGCAAAGTCTTCAACTGTTTCCGAACGATTGAAATTTTTTCTGAACTCCGCGCCGCCGCGCAGTCCTTTGGTATACCACGCCGCATGAGCGCGCATTTCTCGCACGGCTACATTTTCGCCTTTGAACTCAATTAATTTTTCAAAATGGCGTTTCATAACCTCAGCGCGTTTATTTAAACTTGGCGGAGCAATTTTTTCACCGGTTAAAAAATATTTCAACAACGCGCCAATTATAAAAGGGTTTCCCTGCGCGGCGCGTCCAATCATTACGCCGTCCGCGTTTGTAATTTTTAAAATTGTATCCAGCGAATCAAAATCACGAACATCACCATTTGCAATAACGGGAATTTTCACGGCGGCTTTAACTTTGGCAATTTCTTCCCAATTTGCAACGCCGCTGTAAAATTGCGGGCGCGTCCTGCCATGCACTGCAATAAAATCGACGCCTGCACTTTCCGCCACTTTCGCAATTTCTACCGCGTTAATATTTTCATCGTAACCTAAACGAATTTTAACACTGAATGGAATTTTTACAGCCTTTCTGACGGCGGCTAAAATTTCGCCGACAAGTTTCGGATTCTGCATAAGTGCCGAGCCTTCACCATTTTTAACAATTTTCGGCGCGGGGCACCCCATATTAAAATCAATAACCGCCGCAGTACCAAAATCTTCGACGAATTTAGCCGCCTCCGCGCAAACTTCAGGATTTGAGCCGAAAAGTTGAATTGCAACAGGTCTTTCGCCGTCTGAAGTCTGCAACATTTCCAAAGTTTTTTCGTTGCGGTAATGAATGCCGTTGCAACTTATCATTTCTGAAAACATCAGCAAATTTTTTCTGTAAGGCGCGTCAACCAATTCCC
This sequence comes from uncultured Selenomonadaceae bacterium, assembly GCA_905234045.1. GTDB lineage: Bacteria > Bacillota > Negativicutes > Selenomonadales > Selenomonadaceae > Quinella. The sequence continues at coordinate 974 of CAJOGS010000154.1, forward strand.
GCACAATAATTCTAAATGCCGAATCAGTCACGCCCGCCATTGGTGCCAAAAATATCGGCGTTTTAAAAATTTCTTCGATTGTCATCATTTTCCCTTTCAAATTTTTCAAAAAATTTATTGAAAAAAGTATACCTGTATGCTAGAATAACAAAAAAAAGAGATATATTCAAGGAGAGTGACACGAAATGCGTATCGGACACGTTGCCATGTATGTAAACGATCTGGAAGCTGAAGTTGATTTTTTCGTTAAATATTTCGGCGCAAAAGCCAGCTCCAAGTACAGCAATTTTACTTCAAATTTCAGTAACTACTGGTTGACCTTCGACAACAATACCGAACTTGAGATTATGCAACGCGAAGGCGTAATCGATCAACCAAAAGGAACGTATCGCACGGGTTATCATCACATTGCAATTACCGTTATGGACAGAAAAGAAGTTGACGAACTTACAAAACGCATTGCAGATGACGGTTACCAAGTTGTCAAAGGCGCACGTATGACAGGCGATAAACGCTATGAAAGTGTTGTCCTTGATCCTGAAGGCAACGAAGTCGAAATTATCGCGGAAGGTACTTTTGATGGAATCTAAAACTGTTTCGGATATAGTAATTCTAAACTAAAAAAAGCTGTTGCACTTTTCCAAGTGCGACGGCTTTTTTTATTCAGTCTCTTTAATGATACTGTTTTAGAATTTTGATATATACAGATTTCAATACTGAACTTACTTTTCTTTGATTAGGGGGTGTAGGTAAACGCTATTGAAAATTTATTGCTGAAGATTTTTTATTTTAAATTTACTTTCTTTGTCCAAGCCACAAAGAAAGTAACAAAGAAAAGGCGTTCTCCCCGCAATAATTTCAATCCTGAAATTGTTGCGGCGGCGGTCGTCCTTGACCGCCGTGTTTCGGTAACTTCAAACGTTGCAAAAAATTTTTTTACTTTACCAACATCACCTATTACGATGAATAAGAGTAATTGCTCGCCCGCCGTGAAAATTGGCAAAAAAATGGTTATGCCTAGGGCGTGTTGAAAAAATAAAATTTTACTGATTAAATTTATTTACTGATATTTTTTTAAATGTACTTTCTTTTTTCCGAGAAAATACCAAAGAAAAAGTGCTTTTAGGAATCCGCAAAGCTACTACAATTAAATCCCTAGTCCCTAGTCCTTAGCCCCTATACTGCCGCACTTTGCGGATTTAAAAAAAATTTGTGGATTTTTTAATTTTTCAACACGCACTAAGGGATTCTAACCCTGCAATGCGAATGATTAATGAGCATTGCTCCAGCCTTCCGTGAAAATAGGCAAAAAAAATGGTGACGCCTAAGGGATTCGAACCCTTGAACCCGCCGTGAGAGGGCGGTGTCTTAACCACTTGACGAAGGCGCCACATTAGCAACAGGCGAATATTACCACAGATTTTAAAAAGCGTCAAGAAATTTTTTGCGTTGCCAAAAATCGCCGCGTTATTTATAATATGAAAAAATTTTTTGGAGGCAATAAGAATTTGAAATTTATAGATACACATTGTCATTTGAATGACGAAAAATTTTCAGTCGATTTAATTGAAACATTTGAACGCGCAAAAAATATTGGCGTCAATCGGATAATAAATTTTGGCGATACGCTGAAAAGTTCCGCCGCAGTTGTTGAATTGGCTGAAAAATTTGTCGGAATGTTCGCAGGCGTCGGCGTTCACCCTGAAGAAATTGCGGACTTTGATAAAAATTCTGCCGAGAAAATTATTGAATTGGCGAAAAATAAAAAAGTAGTGGCGATTGGCGAAATTGGACTTGATTATTATTGGGAAAAAGATTCTGAAAAACGTTTGCAACAGCAGAAAATTTTTATTGAACAGTTGGAAATTGCCAGACAGTTAAATTTGCCTGTCTGTATTCACGAACGCGAGGCGCACGGCGACGCGCTTAAAATTTTAAAATCTGAAGGTAAAAATTTACGCGGAGTTATGCATTGTTATTCAGGAAGTTTGGAAATGGCGCGGGAACTTTGGAAAATGGGCTGGCTTACAGGTTTTGACGGTCCTTTGACTTTTAAAAATTCTGCAAAACTTCCCGAAATTGTAAAAGCCGCGCCGCGTGAAATGATTTTGATTGAAACTGATTCGCCGTACCTTGCGCCCGTACCGAATCGCGGCAAACGCAATGAGCCGAGTTTTGTTGTTGACGTGGCTAAAAAAATTGCCGAAATTCGCAACGAAACTTTAGAGGAAGTCGCTCAATATACAACCGAAAATGCCGAACGACTTTACAACATTAAGGAGGAATAATTTTTGAACAGATTAATTTTTTTGACACTGATTTTGTGCGCGCTGATTTTTTCAATCGCCGCCGTATCTGCTGAAGATATTGGCAACAGCAAAAAAATTGTTTATATACCGATAGACAATCGCCCTGTAAATCTGATTCAAACAATCGAAATTGCCGAGCGTTTGGGCTATGAAATTTTAGTTCCGCCTGAAATATATTTGGGAACCGGCGCAAGCAAAGAAGAATGGGGCAATCCCGATGAACTTTGGGATTGGATTAATAAAGTTGCGCCGCGTGCCGATGCCGCAGTTATTTCAACTGATGCAATGTTGTATGGCAGTCTTATAGGGTCACGCATTCACGATTTGACTGCTGAAGAAATTCTAAAACGCGCCAAAAAATTTGAACAACTTCACAATGATAATCCGCGCTTGCCAATTTATGCACTCGGTACAATTATGAGAACGCCGCGCAGTGCCGTCAATTCCAGTTTTGAACCGGAATATTATAAAACATACGCCGCGCAGATTTTTAACTATACTGTCTTGACAGATAAATCTGAAACGCAGGAACTTTCAAACGCGGATAAAAATGAACTGGCGAAACTTGAGAAATCTATTCCGAAAGAATATTTAGACGATTGGTTTGAACGTCGCGCCAAAAATTTTGACGCCAATAAATATTTTGTAGATTTGACTCGCGCAGGGACTTTTCAATATTTTGTGCTTGGTTGTGATGACAGTGCGATTTTTTCTCAAACGCATTTGGAAAGTCGCCATTTGTCAGAATATGGCGCAGAAATCGGCAAAGAAAAATTTATTGTTATGTCCGGCGCGGACGAACTCGGAATGTTGATGCTGTCCCGCGCAATTAACAACGAATTGCATTATGTGCCGTTCGTTGCGATTGGTTACAACGTCGGCAAAGGCGGTGAAACCATTCCGACTTACGGCAACGAAAAAATCAGCGATTCTTTGGAAGGTGCGATTATTTCAGTTGGCGGTATGATTGTTCCAAATCCCAAAAACGCCGATTTAGTTTTGGCGGTTCATACGAATCCCAACGGCAAAACTTTTGCGGCTGACAGCAAAAAAAATAAAACTAAGCCGCATACGGGAATCGGATCCTATATGCAGCTGTTGAAGAGCTATTTGAAAAATGATTATCCTGTCGGCGTCGTCGATATTTCTACTTCCAACGGTGCGGATAACGCTTTAATGCAACGCCTTAAGAAAGACAAATTACAATTCAAAATTCGTTCGTACGGCGGCTGGAATACCGCCACGAACAGTGCAGGATTTTTAATTGGCGCGGGCGTGCTGACAAAATATTTGGAACAAGATGACATTTACTCTTTGCTTTTGACGCGCTATCTTGATGACTGGGCATATCAATCGAATATTCGCACGCAAATTAATAACGGCTTGATTTGGACGATTCCCGGCGACGGCAATGCGGGAGCTCTCGGAACACGTCAAGAAGGGCTTGAAAAATTGACAAGCGATTTGGCTACAGATTTTGCAAAGAAAAATATTTTTCTGCCGAAAGGTTACACGCTGAAAAATATTCAGGCGCGTTTCCCGTGGAGCAGAACTTTTGAATCTGAAATTACTTTTGACTTAATCGAAAACTAGGGCATGTTCACACTATTGATAAGTAAAGAAAATTACAAATGAGCAATACGAAAAAATCGCAAAATATTTACCTGTACAAAGGAGCAACGTTAAAATCTCAAATCTTCAACTGATAAACGCAATTTTGTATGTCGCCGAAAATGGTTGCAAATGGAGGGCATTACCAAAATTGGCATACAGTT
>CAJOGS010000155.1 GCA_905234045.1 uncultured Selenomonadaceae bacterium
GTTTGGAATTTTAATTTTTTCATTAATATTCATCGTAACAAGTACGCCGCCATTTTCTGTAATAATTGATTCAACTTTGCCGACGGGTACGCCGCTAAGTCTTACATCCGCCGAATTTTCAAGCCCCAAAACTTGTCTGAACGGCGCGTGCAATTTAAAATTCTCGTCTGAAGAAAAATTAATTTCTCCCAATCCTATAAGTGCGGCACTCAACATTGACAGTCCGCCAATGGCAAATGCTCCAACTTTTGCTTCTGAAGTCAAAATATCACCTCTTTTTTAGATGGTCAGTGGTCAGTACTGACAATCTGGCAATCTGACAATCTGAAATACTGACAATCTGAACATCTGAAATACTAGCCATCTAAATTATTGTTCTGAAAAATTCTTTGATACGCGGGTCGGGAAGTTTTTTAAAATTTTCAACAGTATCGACGGCAATTAAATCGCCGCCGTAAACCATAGCAATTCTGTCAGCAATTCGGCACGCGCTAACCATATCATGAGTAACGACAATACTTGTAACATTCAACGCTTTTTGCGTAGAAATTATAAGCTCGTCAATTTTATTCGTAGTAACAGGATCTAAACCGCTTGAAGGTTCATCATAAAAAATAATTTTGGGCTCAAAGGCAATGGCGCGCGCAAGTGATACGCGCTTTTTCATACCGCCTGAAAGTTCGTTCGGCATAAGATTTTCAACGCCGTCAAGTCCGACTTGATGAAGTTTTTCTTTAACGATCTTGTCAATTTTATCTTTCGGCAAATCTGAATGTTCAACAAGACCGAAGGCAACGTTATCGCCGACAGTCATTGAATCGAAAAGCGCGGAATATTGAAAAACCATTCCCATTTTCAATCGAACTTTTGTCATTTGTTCTTCAGTAAAATTTGAAATATCTTCGCCGTCAATCAAAATTTGCCCGCTTGACGGTTTAATTAAACCAATCATCAGGCGTAGCAAAGTTGATTTTCCGGAACCGCTGCCGCCGATTATTGCCAAAGTTTCGCCGTCCGCAATAGTCAAATTAATATTGTTAAGGGCGCGTTTTGTTCCAAAAAATTTAAATACATTGACAAGTTGAATCATTTTTTTATTTCCTTCGTCGCTTATTAGTTTTTAGAGTGTGTTGAAAATATATTGTCAGTCAGTTAGAGGGTTGTGAAAGTCCAAAAATTTTTGTGCAACTTTTATAATTTTTTCAACGCCTTTTCTTTTGGTGCTTTTCTTTGACAAAGAAAAGTAAATCTAAATTAGAAAAAAATATCTTAAAATAAAAGTTTACCAACAACCACCGGTCACTAGGGCGTGTTGAATAAGCGAACTAAAAAATTTTGAAAGTTGGAATTTCTCAACCTTTAGCAAATGTCTTTCTGTTGGAATACCCGCGCCACAATGAGTCTTTTTTTTTGGTACTTGCAAAGGCTACGATTAAATTTGACGCAACAAAGAAAAAGTACGTTAAATTAATAATTCAAGAAAATAATTTAAAAACAAACTTATTCAACACGCCCTAAAAAGCGCGGCTTTTTCAACCAACTCTGGGGATATAGAGTTACAGACATTTTCTGTTGCTCCATATCCCCTTTTTTTTAATCTTTACCATATGATGAAAGTTAAAATTGCATTAAGAATAAAAATAACAATAATCGACGAAACAACAGTTTTTGTAGTGGCGATACCGACGCCTTCCGCGCCGTCAGGACAATGCAAACCGTAATAACAGCCCAATACCGCAATGACATTGCCGAAAAATGCCGCCTTAATAAGACCGCCGGTTAAATCCAATATAACTGCAAATGCCTCGATTGATTGCAAAAAAACATATTCCGAAATGTTAGAATAATGAACTGCAATAAGATAACCGCCCAAAACGCCGATAACATCGCCAAAAATTGTAAGAATCGGTACAACAATCATACAGGCAAGCATACGCGGCACAATCAAATAATCAACGGGACTGACAGCCATAACTTTCAGCGCGTCAATTTGCTCGGTAACTTTCATTGTAGAAATTTCGGCAGTAATAGCCGCGCCGACTCTGCCCGCGCAAACTACACCAACCAAAACAGGTCCCAATTCTCTGCCAATGGCGATTGAAATAACGCCGCCAACTGTTGATTCTGCACCAAATCTGATAAATTCACTGGAAGTTTGCAAAGTAAATACTATACCCGTAAATAAAAGCGTCAACGAAACGATTAATAAAGAATCGGCCCCCAAATGCGCCATTTGTGCGATAATATGCTTTAAGCGCGGCTTGTGGCGCAACTGTTTTATAGTGTCGATATAGACTAAGGAAATTTTTCCGAAGTCTTCACAACGGCGAATGATAAAACCGCCAATAATTTCAAGAAAACGATTAATCATAATTATTTCGGACTGTGATGAACTGATTCAACGGGAATATTTGCAACAAGAGCAACAGAATCTGAATCATTTGCAAGTGTAATTTCTACGCCGCTTTTATTAACGTCCATGTATTTTAAAATGACATTGAGAATTTCATTTTTAAGTTTATCCATAACTTCAGGAGAGACACTTGCACGGTCTTGAATAAGAACGAGTTTAAGGCGTTCCTTTGCTATTTCACCGGACTTTTTTTCAGACTTACCAAAAATTTTCATAAGAACGTCAAACATTGTCCTCCCTCCTTACAGTACGCCGAAAAGGCGTTTTAATTTAGAAAAGAAACCTTCTTTTGGCGGTTTGAGAAATGGAATTGATTCGCCGCAAATTCTGCCGACAATATTGCGGTAGGCTTGTCCTGCAATAGATTTTTCCATATTAATTACAGGGTCGCCCTTGTTTGTGGAAGTAATAACCGCTTCATCGTCCGGCACAATTCCAATACATTCAATGGACAAAATTTCGTTAATGTCTTCGATACCGAGCATATCGCCCTTTTCTGACATTTGGTAACGCATTCTGTTTACAATGAGTTTGATATTCTGTTTATCGGCGCGTCCAAGTTCGCCAATAATTTTATCTGCATCACGAACTGCAGAAATTTCCGGCATTGTAACAACAATAGCTTGATCGGCGGCAGCTATCGCAGTTTTAAAACCTTGTTCGATACCTGCAGGGCAGTCAATAATAATGTACTCAAATTCTTTCTTCATTTCTTCGCAAAGACTGATGAGTTGTTCGGGATTAACTGAAGATTTATCTCTGATTTGCGAAGTCGGCAAAAGATATAAAGTTTCGTATTTTTTATGACGAACGAGAGCTTTTTTGTAAGGAACGCGCCCGCTTGTTACGTCAACTAAATCGTACATGATACGGTTTTCGAGTCCAAGCAATAAATCAAGGTTGCGTAATCCTGTATCAGTATCAATAAGTGCAACGCGGTTGCCGCGAATAGCTAAACCTACGCCAATATTTGCAGTGGTTGTAGTTTTGCCGACGCCGCCTTTGCCGCTTGTAATAACAATTATCTCACACATTGGAAATCTCCCTTCGTGGTAGTGCGCTAGTGCGATAGAAATTTACTGTTACACTATTCCACTATCAAACTATCACACTATCCAACTATAACACTATTCTACCTTTTTTTTTATTCAAAAACAATATCACCGCTCATTCAACCGTTTCTTATAATCGGCTCAAAAACAATATAGCCGTTTTTGATAGACGCGCGTTCGGCTTTCGGATTATTGGGTTTATCAATATCGCTACCTGAACTCATAATTAAACTGGCGATTTCTTTAATTGAGTTGCGTTTAGTTTTCTTGCTTTTGGGAAGTTTTGCGGCTTCTTCCACACTGTCCGGCGGACGTGCAATTAAATCGGCAATGCGAATTTGAATAGGTCTTAATTCGTCAGCAACAATCCATCGCTCCCGCGTGGACATAACCGAGACACGCGCCGCGAACGTCAATACTTCCGCCTGCGATAATTTGTGCGCCGGGATTTACATTTCCAAATACCAATACTGATGATTCAGTGCGAATTTCCTGCCCGCCGCGCAAAGTTTTATCAATAACAACAGTAGGATTAGCTTTTCTTATTATTGGCGCAGGTGTCGGGGAAGGCGCAACTTTGGGCGCAGGTTTATTTTCAAATCGTGGCGTAACAGGCGGGGCTTTTTCACTGAAAAGCATTCCATGCCGATGAAACATTCTTCTCAATTCTTCAATTTGATTTTGAGTGAAAGAATTTTTGTCGATAAAAACAGTTGTACCGCGAATAAAAAATTTGTCGCCGCTTTCAAGTTTTTCAAGCAAAACTTTTTTCACGTCTTCAAATTGTGCGTCTTTTTCAAACAAAACTTGTAAACCCTGTTTCAGCCCGCGAATTTTTACAACTTCTTTCAAAATAATCACCTCCCGTTAATGGTTAGTTGTTAATAAAAAAAATAACTGACAACACATATTATACAATATCTGTAGAGAAATTCCAGTTTTTTTTCATATTTTTAAACAGAAAATATATTAACGTAAAATTTAAAAATAAACAAGTTTTTTTGAAAATAAAAAAATCTCTGCCAAATTTGGCAGAGACCGAAATTTTAAAATTTATTTACCTGAAATATCAGATGCACAATGCGAACACTTTACAGCGTCGTCGGCAACAACTTCTTTGCAATAAGGGCATTTGCGCGGCTCTTTAACCGGAGCAGGTTTAGGCGCGGGCATAATTTTATTAACCCATTTGATGAGAATGAAAATTGCCGCCGCCATAATTAAAAAGTCCAAACAAGTATTCAAAAACGCGCCGTAAGCGATAATTGGTGCGCCCGCTTCTTTTGCGGCGGCGTATGTTTCATATTCTACGCCGGAAAGATTTATGTATAAATTGGAAAAGTCAATTTTACCGAGCATAAGACCAAGCGGCGGCATTAAAATATCAGAAGTGAACGACGAAACGATTTTACCGAACGCCGCGCCGATGATAACGCCTGTTGCCATATCGACAACGTTACCGCGCATTATAAATTTTTTAAATTCATCAAACATAAAATATTTCTCCTTCATTTAAACTTAGGTTTTAAAAATTTATATTTTTATAGGTAAATTTTATATTTAGATTTACTTTTCATTTTAAAAGAAAAGTAACAAAAGAAAGAGCGTTTTTGCAGTGCTGTTTTTTCACGGCATCTTAGTACTTCGTGCTTAGTCAGCAAATTTATTTCACTAACCACTGACCACTAGCCATTAATAACTAATCTGCCGCACTTTGCGGATTTTTTGAAAAATTTTTCTGAATTATTCAAAACGCCCTAGTTTGTTAAAGCGTGTGGATAAAGTATTTTTTTGAAAAATTTTTATATTAGATTTACTTTTCTTTGCTGCTCCAAAGAAAAGTAACAAAAGAAAGGAGCTTTTGCGGCGTTAATTCGCTTCACGCTCATTCGCACGCCGCCCGAGCCGCGCGTCCTGCGCGGCATCTTAGTTCTTCGCACTCAGTCAGCAAAATTTAGTTCGTGAAGCATCTGCAATTCACTACCAACTAACCACTAACCACTAATCATCTGCCAACGCCATAATATTTTAGCAATGCTTGAGTACCTTCCGCGCCCTTGCCGTCTTCTTCCATCTTGCGAAGTTCATGCAGTACCATTGAAAGAATTGGCAAAGTTTTTCCATATGTTGTTGAAGTTTCGACACCGATAGCCAAATCTTTTGCCAAATGTTTAAGCATAAAGCCGGGATTAAAATTGCCGTTAAGCCCTCTTGAAACAATATCAGTCATTTGGGTACTGCTTGCAGAGCCTTTTGAAATTGCCGCGTAGACTTTTTCAATGTCAAGACCTGCAGACTTTGCATAGGCGAACGCTTCACACGCGCCGACAAGTGATCCTGCAAGTGCAATTTGATTGGCGATTTTAGTTTTTTGTCCTGAACCTGCCGCGCCTTCGTAGACAATATTTTTGCCCAAAACTTCAAAAACAGGTTTAAGTGCGTTGAAAGATTCTTCATCGCCGCCGACAAAAATTGTAAGCGTTGCATTTTTTGCGCCTGTATCGCCGCCTGTAACAGGTGCGTCAACCGCGTTTAAATTCTTCAATTTCGCCGCTTTATAAATTTTCTCGGCAACTGTCGGCGAAGAAGTTGTCATATCAACCAAATATGTATCAGCCGCCGCGCTGTCTATAATCCCGCCGTCTGACAAATAAACTTGCTCAACATCTTTGGGATAACCTACAATGGTTATAACAACGTCTTGATTTTTCGCACATTCGCCGGCAGTTTCACACCAACGCGCCCCGCGTTCAATAAGTTTTTCAGCCTTTGACTTCGTGCGATTGTAAACGCTTACTTCAAAGCCCGCGTCCATTAAATGCCCGACCATTGCCGACCCCATTATCCCTGTACCGATAAAGCCGATTTTTTTCAATTTACGCATTTTTAATTCACCTTCCTTTAAACGGGCGAAATTATAGCACTTTGAATATTGTTTTTCAATCTAAATTTGCAGGTATACTTGACAGCGTTTTTTCTTGACACTCAAAAATCTTTTCTATAAAATCACAGTGGGCAAATAAAAATATTGGAGCTGATTAAATGATTGAACGTTACACTTTGCCGGAAATGGGCAAAATTTGGTCTATTGAAAATGAATGGCGCACAATTTTAAGCGTGGAGCTTGCCGCTTGCGATGCAATGGCGGAACTTGGAGAAATTCCTGTTGACGCCGCAAAAAATATTCGTGCAAAGGCAAATTTTACAGTCGAACGCATTAAAGAAATTGAGGCAGTCACTGACCATGACATTATCGCTTTTCTTACGAACGTTGCCGAATACGTCGGCGAAGATTCAAAATACGTACACAAAGGCTTGACTTCTTCCGATGTCAAAGATACGGCGTATTGTCTGATGATGAAACAGGCGGCGGAAATAATTATTGACGATTTGAAAAAGTTCAATGAAGTTTTACGCCGGCGCGCAGTTGAATTTAAACATACGCCTTGCATTGGACGTACTCACGGCATACACGCCGAGCCTATGACATTTGGGCTTAAACTTTTACTTTGGAGCGCGGAAATTGAAAGAGACATTGAGCGCGTTGAACACGCAAAAAAAATTGTCTCTGTAGGCAAATTAAGCGGCGCGGTCGGCACTTATTCAAATATTAATCCGAAAATTGAAGAACTTGTTTGCCAAAAATTGGGATTGGAACCTGTAAAACTTGCAACTCAAGTTATTCAACGTGACAGACACGCCGAATTTGTTACCACTTTGGCGATTGTTGCAAGTACGCTTGAAAAAATTGCAACCGAAATTAGAAATTTGCAACGCACTGACATTAGAGAGGCTGAAGAATATTTCCAACCCGGGCAAAAAGGATCTTCTGCAATGCCGCACAAACGCAACCCCATTAACTGCGAACGTGTTGCAGGAATGGCGCGGCTTGTTCGTGGTAACGCAGTCGCCGCAATGGAAGATATTACTCTTTGGCACGAGCGCGATATTTCACATTCAAGCGTTGAGCGCGTCATTCTTCCGGATTCTACGATTAATGTTGACTACTGCACCAAAAAAATTACAAAAATTATCGACAAACTTTTAGTTTATCCCGATGCAATGTTGCACAATCTCAACCGTACGGGCGGCTTGATTTACAGCCAAAGAATTATGCTTGCCGTTGTCAGTAAGGGCGTACTGCGCGAAGACGCTTACAAGTGGGTACAGCGTAACGCCATGAAACGTTGGCTGGAAAAAGAGGACTTCCGCACCAACATTGAAAACGACGAAGATATTAAAAAATATTTGACAAAGGCAGAAATTGACGACTGCTTTAACTACGAATGGTTTTTGCGTAACGTCGATATGATTTTTGAACGTTTCGGACTGTAAGGAGATTTTATGGAAGTTAAAGTTATGCCGCTGGCTGAAACTGAAAAAGAAACTTTTATAACTGACATTCAAGCGGCTTTCAAAAAAGGTTACGTTGATGAATACGGCGAAACTGCTGATGAAATTATTCCGCGTGAAGACATTGTAAATTCTTTCAACGAGGAAGGCGCGGAAAGTTACAAAATACTTTGCAACGGCGAAAATGTAGGCGGCATCGTAGTTAAAATTTCTTCCGAGACAAATATTAATGAATTGTTGCTTTTTTATGTGAAAGTCGGCTGTCACAGTAAAGGAATTGGCTTGAGTGCGTGGCAAGAAATTGAAAAAATTTATCCTGAAACAAAAATTTGGGAAACGGTAACGCCATATTTTGAGAAACGCAATATTCATTTTTACGTTAATAAATGCGGCTTCCACATTGTCGAATTTTATAATCTGCATAATAAAATGAAAGGAAATCAAACTGAAGAAATTCAAGGCGACGAATATTTTTTCAGATTTTCAAAATCTATGAAGGAGTGAAATTTATGAATACCCGTACCCATGAAATTATCCGCGAATATATTGACGTGCTGACTTATCAGGCGATTAACCGCGAATTGACGTGGGAAACTTCCGCCGGAGATATGGATATTCGCTACTCAATTAAAAGTATGGACGGCGAACAGCTTTTGGGCGTTTCGCGCAGTTTGCTTTTCTCCAGCGGCAAAGTCGAACTTACAATTTGCGGCGAAAAATTTAAAACTGCCAACAGCGGCATTATTGATCGTGTCGAAAAACTTTTCAGAATCATCAACTACACAAAAAAAGACAACATCATTAAAGACGAAACAATAAAATTTATGCGGGAATATATTGCCAAAAACAAATAAAATTACGGTGAAAAACCATGAATAAAAACGGCGATTTTATTTATACCGAAGTTTTAGGCGGCGTAATTATAACAAAATATATCGGCAATGATGAAAATGTGGCAATACCTGAAAAAATTAACGGCAAGCCGGTAATTTACATTGACAGCAGTATTTTTT
>CAJOGS010000156.1 GCA_905234045.1 uncultured Selenomonadaceae bacterium
CATAGGCGCAGAATCCACGCGCCCAAATTTTACGCCAATTTCTGCTGATGAAGAAATTTCACGCCTTGAAAAAATTCTGCCCGCCATTAAAAATTTAGGCGTTCCAATTTCTGTTGACACGTACAAGCCGGAAGTTGCAGAATTTGCATTGAAAAACGGCGCGGCAATTATTAACGACGTTCAAGGCTTGAGTAATTCAAAAATGGTTGAAGTTGCAAAAAAATTCAACGCGCCTGTTATCGCAATGCACAATCAGAAAATTTGCGAAGATATTATCACTGACATAAAAAATTTTTTCCGCCGCGTATCGCAGTACGATTTACAAATAATTTTCGACGTTGGCATAGGATTCGGCAAGACGCAGGAAGAAAATTTAACCGTGCTGAAAAATCTGCGCGAGTTGAAATTTTTGGACGGCAAAGAAATTCCAATGTTACTTGGCGTCAGTCGAAAAAGCGTTATCGGCTATGCAACCGGCTTTGAAGTTGGAAATCGTGACGAGGCAACGGGCGCAATTTGTGTGCTTGCAGTTAGTCAAGGCGTTAATATTTTGCGCGTTCATAACGTGGCGATGATTTCAAAAATGTGCAAAATGGCTGATATTTTAGTAAGGAGTTGAGAATTTATGGCAATTAGCTTGCAACAAGGGCAAAAAGTTGACTTGACGAAAAATAATCCTCAATTAAAAAAAATATTGGTAAATTTGGGCTGGAACACCAACGGTAATGCTAATTTTGATTTGGACAGTTCCGCCTTTTTACTCGGCGCGGACGGCAAAGTTACAAATGACGCGGATTTTATTTTCTACAACAATCTGAAACATAAAAGCGGCGCGGTTGAACATTTTGGCGACGATATGTCAGACGGAAACGGCGGCAAAGTTGAAAAAATTAAAATCGACCTTGAAAAAATTCCAACCGAAATTTCAAAAATTGCCTTTGCCGTTACGATTTACGAAGCCGAAGAGCGCAAACAAAATTTTCGTCAGGTAAAAAATTCTTTTATTCAAATTATTAACGCCGCAACCGGCGGAGAATTAATTCGCTACGATCTTAAAGAAAATTTTTCAATCGAAACAGCGATAATCGCAGGCGAAATTTATCGCCACAACGGCGAATGGAAATTTAACGCTATCGGTACAGGTTTTAGCGGCGGTTTAGCGGCTCTCGGCAGAAATTTTGGCATTAAGACTGAAAATAAAACGTCAAGTATCAGTGTGGCTTTATATCCCGCCGTGAAACTTGATATAAAAAAATTGGCGGCTATCAGAAAAACTACTTTGAGCGATGTTGTAAATGAGGCGTTGAAAAAATTTATTGAGGAACACCGGCAAGAAATTAAAATGTATGACGATTTTATAAAAAATTCTTAAGGAGAATTTACAATGGACAAAATTATTTTAACGGGAATTTCGGTTTTCGGTCATCACGGTTGCAGCGAAGAGGAGCAAAAACACGGACAAAACTTTAAAGTTGACGTGGAATTAAATTTAGATTTATCGTTGGCGGGGCAAACTGATAATTTGTCGGCAACCGTCGATTATGCACAAGTTTTAGAGGACGTTGAAAAAATTGTCGGCGGTACGCCGCGCAAATTAATTGAAACAGTCGCCGAAGAAATTGCAAATACATTGCTGACAAAATATTTGTCGGTTAAAAGTTTGAAAGTCGTACTGCATAAACCCGACGCGCCGCTTTCAATAAATTATGTTGATGCCGCAGTAGAAATTTTCAGGAGCCGCCAATGATTTGCTATTTGGGACTTGGTGCAAATTTGGGCGAACGAGCCAAAAATATTCGTGTTGCCATTGAAAAAATTAAAAACATTCACGGCGTCGAACTTTTGCGCGTCTCGTCATTTTATGAAACTGCCGCATGGGGCGTTACCAATCAGCCAAATTTTATTAACGCCGCCGTAAAAATTTCATCAGCACTTGAACCGCTCCGACTTCTTGACGAATTACAAAAAATCGAAATTGAACTTGGAAGAGTACGAAAAGAACATTGGGGCGCGCGCACCATTGACATTGATATTTTGTTAATCGACGACTTGAAAATAAATTGCGAAAGATTAACCGTGCCGCACAAATTTTTATACGAACGTGATTTTGTATTAATTCCGCTGTCAGAAATTTTGCCGACACTGAAATTTAATTTGCACGGCGACGACGTTAAAAAAACTTTCGGCAGTCCCGCCGATTTTAATTTGAAAATGGTTGCTTGCGTCGATAAAAATTTTGGTATAGGTTACAAAAATAATTTGCTGTTCAAAATTCCTGCAGATTTAAAAAATTTTCGTGAATTGACGATTAATAATGTTGTAATTTACGGCAGAAAAACGCTTGAAACTTTTCCGAATTGTCAACCGCTCCCTTCGCGCAGAAATATCATTTTTAGTCGTACAATGACACTTTTGAAAAATGCTGAAATTGTGCAGGATATTGAAAATTTATGGCAAATTTTGAAGGTAGAAGAAAAAAATTTTGTGATAGGCGGGGAAGAAATCTTTGCTGAATTGTTGCCTTACGCGGCGGAAATTTTTTTAACCGCAGTTGATGCAGAAAAAACTGCTGACAGATTTTTCCCAAAATTTAACGACTTTAAATTAATCAATAAAAAAAATCTTGGAGGTATAGAATATGGTGAAAATTGCCGACAATGTTATTTTAGTCGTCGATGATGACGAAATGAATTTGCATATTGCAAGAATGATTTTGGAAAAAAAATTGTCCTGCAGTGTAATAACTGCAACCGGCGGAAAACAGGCACTTGAAATTTTGGAACGACAATTTATCAGTTTAGTTTTGCTTGATGTTTTAATGCCGGAAATGGACGGAATTGAAACGCTTGAAAAAATTCGATCCAACGAAAAATTTGAAGATTTGCCGGTTATTATGTTGACGGCGACGGTTGATAAAGACGTTATCAGAAAATCAATCAATTTGGGCGTAACGGATTATATTAAAAAACCGTTTTTGCCGAATGAACTTTTGGAACGTGTCAGTAAAAAACTTGAAGATACTGTAAGAATTCTTGATACTGTTTTGGTTATTGACAGCGACGAATATAAATTAGGTCGTGTTCAAGAAATTTTGGAAGAAAATTTTACATACAAAATTATTGCAACCAATTCGCCGGCATACGCGCTGAAACTTTTGGAAGAAAACAATATTAACCTCGTTATTACAAGTGCCGACATGAATTTTATCGAAGGTTTTAGAATTTTGGATTATATGGCGAACCATGAAAAATTTAAAAATGTGCCGCTCGTTTTATCGACGCCGGAAGATATTATTGAAACTGTCAATAAAATGAAAAATCCTCAACAGAATAATTCTGAAGAAGTTATTGCAGATTCTGCTGTTGTTCACAAAGATAAAAATAAAGTTGCCAACGTCGTTACAAATGTTATCGGCTACAAACTCGATCGAAAAATTTAGTGCGGTAGTTGTGTAGTGGGATAGTGCAGTAGTGGGGTAGCTAATGCGTATGGAAATTTACTTTTCTTTACTATCCACTAACCACTAATCCCTAGCCCCTAAACTTTGTGCGCCAAATACTGCATATACTGACGTTTTGCCTCTTTTTTTCGCCTAAAACTTATTGGAATCTTTTCACCGTTCTCAAGCAGAAAATCATCTTCTTTTAATGAAATAATATAATCCATATTGACAATAATTCTGTAATAACATTCCAAAAAACGGGCGTCAGTCATAAGCCACTTTTGGCAATCTTCAAAACTCATTGAAGTTATATAATTTCCGGTTTTGGTAACAAAGCAAAGGCGGTGCTTGTCTTCAATTTCGCAGTAATAAATGCTGCTGTAGGGAATTGTAATACTGTCATTTTTTATCAGAGGAACTTTAATTTCTTGATGTTTTTTCAGCAGTTTCGGATATATAAATTTGAATGTGCGGTCAAATTCTTTGGCATGATCTGCCAGAGGTTTTATAAAATATCCTGCGGCAAAAACTTTGTAGCCGTCCATTAAAAATTCACTGCTGTTAGTCAGAAAAATAATTTCACATTCGGCATCATTTTTTCTGATAAAATGTGCAAGTCGAATACCGTTAATTTCCTTCATGCAAATATCCGAAATCACCAAATCAAATTTTTCTGAAAGATTATTTTTGATAAATTCCAGCGCGTCGGAATAACTTTTTACTTTCAAATTATACGATAATTCAATGTGATTCTTGCTGATATAATTTGTAAAATAATCTACTGCCCGTGCCAAGTCTTCGGGACTGTCGTCGATTATCGCAACTTTCATCATATTCGCGGCACGAATTGCCGCATTTCTCTCCTTTCTCTTGATTAAAGTTTAATTTAATAAATGCCCAATCTTCGCAGAAAGGGCATTTATTTGTTTTGTTTGAAATACTTTAACATAGAAGTTTTTTTGGGAGGAATCAAAGTTGCGATGATGTAACAACTTTGATCATGCCGTCATTTTTCAGCAGTTACGCTGTACTTAAATTTTAATTGACAACAATTTAATTTTCAAGCAAAAATAAAAAAGTGTCGTTTTATATTGAAAAGTGCAAAATATTTTTGTAAAGTAGTGTATAATTAACAGCGAAAGGAGCGGTGTAAAATTTTAATTTCAGTTTTGATAGTTTTGGGGCAAATTTCCGACACTTACTTAAAATACTTACCGTTTAGTCGGCAAATTTCAAAAAATGAAGTACGGCGGCTTGTAACACGATTGATAATCTGGAGCTTATGTGCTTTGATGATTTACAATTATGAATTTCAAATAAAAGGAATTTCCGCCGCGTCCTACAAATCTGCTCAAATGATTGGCTGGATTCCATACGCCATAATTTTATTTTTGGAAGTTCGGAAAAGTACTTTGCAATATATTTTTATTTTGGGAATGTCGGCACTTTGGATAATGTTGCAACATAATTGCGTTGCGATAATCGATGCGATTTTTTTCATTAAAGCAACGCCTGAAACAGTGCTTTTATTCCATTCGGCGGCGTATGTTGCACTTTCATTAATGTTGTTGACGTTTATAAAAAAATTTTTGACCATTCAAGCCGAATCAATGGTACATTTTGCGCCATTTTTTGAAGAACGTCCGCAAGGTTGGTATATTGCGCTTTTGCCGATTGCAATAGGCGCAGGACATTTTTTATTGTGGGCGGACGGACAACTTTTTCATTCGTGGGCTGAAAGATTTTCAAGATTTTATCTGATAGTGATGTTTTTCTTCATTTATAAGCACGTTTTAACCGTTTCAAAAAATTTCTACGAACAACAAAAAATTATGAGCGAAAAAAATTTTTTTGAACGGCAAGTAAAATCTTTGGCGTATTACAACGGTTGCATTGAAGAAAATCAAAAACAACTTACAGAAATGCGAAATAGTTTACATTTCGGCTACGCAAAACTTATTACAATGTTGGAAAAATCGGACGTGAAAAGCGCGTTGGATTTTTTGCAAGATCAGGAAAATTATTTGGACTCAACAAAAATTGTCAGATTCTGCCAAGCGTCATTGATTAACACGACAATTTCAATTTATATGCAAAATGCAAAAAAGTCGGGCATTGAATTTAAATACCGAATTGAATTGCCGGAAAAATTTCGCACTGATGAAAGAGATTTTTCAATTTTAATTTCAAATTTACTTGAAAACGCCGTTATTGCAAGTCAGGAACAACCGAAAGACGAACGCGCCATTTCAATTATCATAAGGCATGACGGTAACCGTTGTATTTTGGAAATTGCAAATAAATATTTCGCACCGCTGAAATTTAACCGCGCAGGTTTTCCCGTTACTTCGGTTGAAGGTCACGGAATCGGTATGCAATCAATAAAAAATTTTATGGCGAAGTACAACGCACAGGCGGATATTTCTCAAATTGACGGCGAAGTCAAAATTTTAATGTATTGGGAGGATTGACGCAATGGAGTTTTTTATTTCGATAAACATTGCATTAATTCAACTTTCCAATGTTTACTTGCGTTATTTGCCATTTCGTTCAAATTTAACCGAAGATGAAACCCGAAAATTTTGGATAAAAATTTTAAAATTATGTAGCATTTTAATAACGGCAGACACCATTTTATTTTTGAAATTCGGAATACTACCGCTGATTTATAAAATGATGTTCTTAATCGGCTGGCTGTCATATTTTGCCATGTCGGTACTTTTTATTAAAGACAAATTTAAAAATCATATTTTTGTATTGGGTATGCAAGGACTTTGGGCAATCCTCCTGCAAACACTTGCAAGCATTACAATTTCTTTGCTGAAAAATTTTTTTGTGGTGAACGAAATTTTTATGCAAGGCTTGATATATTTAGTTTTCTTCGCCATATTGTGGCGTTTTGAAATTAAATTGTTTGAAAACGTTTTGCCGGCACGTCCCGTAATGGAGCAACATTTTAAATGGTACATTGCAATTTTGCCGTTGCCGATGCTTTTCGGCATTACAACGCCAATGATGGATAATATTTTTATTCACTCTTTCAAAGAAAGGCTTGTCAGATTTTTTATCCCGCTGTTTTTCTTTTTAGTGTACCGCTCTTTGAGTAATTTGACTTTGCAACTTGAGAAAAAAAATCAGCAAGAATATTTCAACCGAATTTTGAATCATCAGTTGCAATCGCTGAAAACGCGCGATTTAATCATACAGGAAAATCAAAAATCGTTGGCAGTATTTCGCCATGATTTACGGCATAATTGTCGCTTAATCGCCGCAATGTTGAAGGAAGGCAAAATCCAAAATGCAATAGATTTTATTTCAAAGCAAGATATGTTATTGCGGCAGACTGAATCAGAAAAGGACTCTTCAATTTCGGTATTGCAATCTGTAATTTCAATTTACCGACAAAAAGCTCAGGAAAATTCAATAAAATTCGACGCAAAAATTAATTTGCCGATTAATTACAACAGCGGCGACGTTACGATTTTACTTTCAAATTTACTTGATAATGCAATAAATTTCAGTAAAAGCGATCCGCCGAATGAACGGGAAATTTTCTTGTTGGTTTCCTATGACGAGGACAGTATTTTTATTGATATTGCCAACTCATTCAACGAAAAAATTATTTTTGATGAAAGCGGATTGCCGCGTTGGAATCTCGGCAACGGTATGAAAACTTTATTGACATTCCGCGATAAACATTTCGCAAAAATAAAATTTGTTCAGACCGAAAAGCGGCTGAATATTTCAATTTATTTCAGATATTAGGTAGTGGTTAGTGATTAGTTGTTAGGGCGTTTTGAATAAATCTGTTTTTTTATATTTACTACCAACTAGGGCTTGTTGAATAAATCTGTTTTCAAAAATTTCTTTTTTAATATTTAACTTACTTTTCTTTGTTGCGTCAAAGAAAAGTAAAGCAAATGCTCGTACTCCTCGCATTTGCAAGAAAGACGCTACTGCCAGCAAACGCTCCTACTCGTCGCCTTTGCAAGGTTTTTCGCGTTTAGCGCGGTAACAAGTCAGCCGTTCAGCCGCGTCCCACCTTTTACGCCATTTTTAATCACAGGCAAAAACAGAGACGGGCTGGGGCGCGGGTAATCTTAGTAAAAGTAGTTTGCTAAGGGTTGAGAAATTCCAACTTTCTACTTTTTTTATTTCGTTTCTTCAACATTCCCTAACCACTAACAACTACCACACTACCACACTATCACACTACAAAAGGCGGTAAGCATTTGTTAAAAGCGCGGCTGATGATACAGTTGATAAGTTGCGGACTGATGAATCCGCACATTGGAAATTTTTTGGCGGGGAAAATTTATCGCGGCGAATTAAAAAATTTTTGTACGCCGGGATTAAATTGTTATTCGTGTCCTGCGGCAACTTTTGCCTGTCCAATCGGCGCATTGCAGGCAGTCGGCGGCACGGCTAATTTTAATTTCAGTTTTTATGTTGCGGGATTTTTAATTTTAATCGGCGCAATTTTTGGACGTGCGATTTGCGCCTTTGTCTGTCCATTCGGCTTGTTTCAAGAAATTTTGTACAAACTGCCGACAAAAAAATTAAAATTGTGGCAACCACTGATTTACATAAAATATTTTGTGCTGACAATTTTTGTGCTGATTTTACCCGCAACAGTTACGAATTTTGCGGGCGTCGGCGCACCGGCATTTTGTGAATATATTTGCCCTGCAGGAACTTTAGAAGCAGGCTTGCCGTTAATCGCCACACATTCTGAATATAGAAATATTTTGGGCGAACTTTTTACTTTGAAATTTTCAATTCTGATTTTAACGATTATCGGAAGTTGCACGGTTTACAGATTTTTTTGCAGGGTACTTTGTCCGCTCGGTGCGATTTATTCCATTTTGAATCGCTATAGCATTTACAATTTGTTTTTCTATAAAAAAACTTGTATAGATTGCGGCAAATGTAGTAAAATTTGTAAGATGAAAGTTCAGCCGAACAGTCAAACGCGCTCCGCCGAATGTATTCTTTGCGGCGAATGTGAAAAAGTTTGTCCGACCGGCGCAATTTGTTTAGGTTTCAATAAAAACGTCTCTGCTAAGGAGGAAAATTTTAAATGAGAATTGGAATTATAGGCTATGGCAATTTGGGACGCGGCGTCGAATACGCCGTTAAAGCAAATGCAGATGCAGAACTCGTTGCAGTTTTTACGCGCAGAAATCCTGAAAGCGTGAAAATTAATACTCCAAATGTTCCCGTCGTGAAAATTGACGACGTTGCAAACTGGCAAGATAAAATTGACGTGATGATTTTATGCGGCGGCAGTGCCACAGATTTACCCGTTCAAACGCCGAAATTTGCCGAAATGTTCAATGTTATTGACAGTTTCGACACACATGCAAAAATCCCTGAACATTTTGCAAACGTTGACGCGGCGGCAAAAAATTCTAATCACGTTGCAATTATTTCTGTCGGCTGGGATCCCGGTTTATTTTCATTGGCGCGGGCTTACAGCAATGCAATTCTTCCCAACGGCAAAGATTATACATTTTGGGGCAAGGGCGTAAGTCAAGGACATTCTGACGCCGTGCGCCGCATTAAAGGCGTAAAAAATGCCAAACAATATACCATCCCCATTGAATCGGCTCTTGAATCTGTTCGCAATGGCGACAATCCCGAACTTTCGACACGTGAAAAACATCTGCGCGAAGTTTTTGTAGTTTTGGAAGAAGGCGCGGACGCCGCCGAAATTGAAGACCAAATTAAAACTATGCCGAATTATTTTGCAGATTACGATACAACGGTTAATTTCATCAGCGAAGAGGAATTTAACCAAAATCACAGCGGCTTGGCACACGGCGGCTTTGTCATTCGCAGCGGCAACACCGGCGAAAATAATGCACACAATCACATTATCGAATTTAATTTGAAGTNNNNTTCAAATCCCGAATTTACTTCAAGCGTTTTGGTAGCATATGCCCGCGCCGCGTTCCGCCTTTACAATGAAAAAAATTTTGGCTGTAAGACGGTTTTAGATATTCCGCCCGCGTATCTTTCAGCTAAAGACGGCGCAGAATTGCGCGCACAATTAGTATAATGCCACTTAAATTACCGACGCCGCCCACGCCGCCGACAATCGACAAGGGCGAAGCTACAGAATCGACGCCGCGAATTGACGCACACGAATTTTTTAACATTCCATTTAAACACGAAAAAGAAAAATCCGCGTCGGTTGAAAAACCTGCAGAAAAGTCAGCAGAAAAACCTGTAAAGACGCCGCCGCCTTCAACGTCTGAAAGAAAAACTGTAACGCCTGAAGATATGGCGCGGGAGGCGGTGGCGAACGGCGCAGGAGCTTTAACAAAAAAAACTGTAACACGTCCAAACGATGAAAAAAATGAAACGCCGCAAAATTCTACGACGCAGATAATTTCGCACGCGCCTGCAACTGCAAATTTGCCGCCTGTAACCGAAAAATCTAAACGCGGCAAAGAAATTTTAAAAGAATTTCAAGACGAAGACAGCCAAACTTTTCAAGTTGCAGAGACGCCGCGCAATGTCAAAATTAATCACAATGAAAGTTACAGCGGCTTTTATTGGGTTGTAATGCTGGTTTTAGTTGGAATTTTGAGCGTCATTTTTGTACGAAAAATTTTAGTGAAAAAAAATCCGCCGCTGAAAAAGTCCGATTTATTCACAAACTCAAGCGAAAGATTAAAAGCAGTTGCAGAAAAAGTAACCGCGCCGAAAATTTCAACGCCGAAAATTAATCCTGCGCCAAAAATTTCTACAGCGAAAATAAATACTGTCGAAAAAATTTCTGAACCGACGCAGAATTTGCCGCAAAAAAAAGACGACGGCAAGGGCAGTCATTTTGAAGTTAGAATTTAGGCGGCAGTAGTTAGGGTGTGTTGATTAATTCAATTTTTAAATGTTAATTTTTTTTTAATTGAACGTACTTTTTCTTTGTCTTGTAAAAGAGCAAACGCTCCTACTCGTCGAATTTACAAGAAAGACGCTTTTTGCGCGTCCTGCGCGGCATCTTAGTTCTTCGCTATCAGTCAGCAAAATTTTTCCCTAACCACTAGCCACTAAAAATCCGTGACTTATTACCGCAAACGTTAAAAAATTTTTTGTCGTTGATTTTTTCAACACACTATATTTTCAATAAATTTAAAATTCGGAGGAAATTTTGGAACAAGCGAAAAAATTATTAGCGAATGGAAAACCGGTGGCGGCGTTGGAGCGTCTGAAAAAAATTTTGGCGACGGTTGAAGATTCTGAAGTTTGGCAGATTCACGAATTGATAGGCGCGGCGTTTCACGATTTGGCGGACGCTGAAGGCGCGGCACAGGCTTATT
>CAJOGS010000157.1 GCA_905234045.1 uncultured Selenomonadaceae bacterium
GCGTCGTGGATGAGGAACTCCGCCAGAGGATTATCGACAGGCTCATCAGGGAAATTCCCAATTTCCCGATGCCGCAAAGTTAATCGCACGGTCAAAAGACGCGGGACGGCACATTCGCCCCGCGTCTTTTTCGTTTGAAAAACCTCGAAATTCGGCCTTGCTCCGGTATGTTATCATAGTAAAGAAATGGCGGCGACAACCGTAAAAATCTGCGCGAAAGCGAATGATTCACTATGATAACATTTGAAACGGAACGGGACTTTGAGATTTCCCAGGCCTCCTACGAGGCGTGTCTAAAAAAGTTGACTCTTCAAAAAATTTGAAGATTCAACCGACTGCACTTTTGCAGTATCTTTCCTTCAATCAGGACGCTAAAAATCATCACGCGGGCGCACTTTCAAATAAAAATCTTCGCCTTGCAATTTCAAACGCCATTGACCGTGAATCGCTTGTAAATAACTACGTCATGAATGGTTCAATAGCTACTTATACCGCTATTCCGGTTAATTTTGCGCCAAGTTTTATAACTGATAAATTTTTTGCTGAAGATCAAAAACAATTTGCCGACGTTGTAGGATTCGACGTTGAAAAAGCGCGTAAATTTTTGGAGACTGCAAAAAGCGAACTCGGAAAAAATGATTTTGATTTAAATATTATCTATGCAAATGACGGCGGCGACACTGTTGTTAAAGTTGCACAAGCGATTAAATCTCAAGTTGAAGAAAATTTGCCCGGCGTAAAAATCACACTTCAACCTATGCCGAAAGCCGAATATCTTTCAAATGTTACTTCCAACAATTACGATTTGGCTTTAACAAATTGGGCTCCCGATTATAACGATCCGATGACATTTTTGAACTTGTGGACTACTGACGGTTGCGAAATTGCCGAACATTGGAGCAACGCAGAATACGACCAAATTATTAAAGACTGCACAATAGGCGCATATGTAAACGATTATCAAGCACGTTGGGCGGCAATGTACGACGCAGAAAAAATCTTGCTTGACAATGCAATTATTGCGCCGCTTTACACCAACGCAAGCGCGGTTTTAATTTCTCCAAATGTCAGCGGAGTTGATTTTCATTCAGTCGCTATTGAACGTGTCTTCAAAAATGTAAAAGTGCAATAAAAATATATTGCAAAAAATCTAATGCCCGCCAATATTTATCTGTTATCTAAATGTTGGCGGGCGTCATTGAACGACGCCAAAAATTAAAGGTAGGATTTATTTAAATGAAAAAAATTCTGGTGTTGACTCTGCTAATTTTGACAGCGATTTTTACAGGTTGCGGCGATGAATCAGCAACTGAAAAAAACAGCAATTTAAAAGTTATGCTTGGCTCAAATGTCGTATCTTTGGACAGCGCACAAGTGGTTGATTTGGTATCTTTTGAAGTTATCGCAGATTGTATTGACGGTTTAATGCAACTTGATAAAAATGGTAAAGCAGTTCCTGCGCTTGCATCAAGTTTTGAAGTTTCAGACGACGGAAAAACTTATACATTTCATCTGCGCGACGCAAAATGGGCTAACGGCGATGACGTAACCGCCGAAGATTTTGTATTTGCGTGGCGTCGTCTTTGTCAAAAAGCAGGCGAATATTCTTATATTTTCGGCAATACAGTAGCTTGCATAAAAAATGCTGACGCCGTTATAAAAGGCGCAGACCCTGAAATTTTGGGCGTTACTGCCGAAAATTCAAAGACTTTGCTTGTTAAACTTGATGCGCCTGTACCGTTTTTCTTGTCTTTAATGGCGTTACCGACTTTTTACCCGATTAACGAAAAATTTTATAACAGTCTCGAAATTGATTCATACGGAACAAGCCCGGAAACTTTTTTATCAAATGGTGCGTTTGTGCTGACTGAATATTTGCCCGGCGCGGCTGATATTCAACTCAAAAAAAATGATACTTATTGGAACGCCGAAAAAGTTTCTTTGAACAATTTAAATTATCAGGTTGTTTCTTCATCTGATAACGCGCTGACTGCTTTTAAAAATGGTATGCTTGATCTTGTTGAGATAACCGGCAACCAAATTCAACAAATTCAAAGTGATCCCGAACTTTCTAAAAATTTCAGTATTCATTCGGGGGCGTCTTTGCAGTATCTTTCATTTAATCAGGACGCTAAAAATCATCACGCGGGCGCACTTGCAAATAAAAATCTTCGCCTTGCAATTTCAAACGCCATTGACCGTGAATCGCTCGTAAATAATTACGCCATGAAAAATGCAATAGCTACTTATACCGCAATTCCCGTTGATTTTGCGCCAAGTTTTATAACTGATAAATTTTTTGCAGAAAATCAAAAACAATTTGCCGACGTTGTAGGATTCGACGTTGAAAAAGCGCGTAAATTTTTGGAGACTGCAAAAAGTGAACTCGGCAAAGATAATTTTGATTTAAATATTATTTACGCAAATGACAGCGGCGAAACGGTTGTTAAAGTTGCACAGGCGATTAAATCTCAAGTTGAAGAAAATTTGCCCGACGTAAAAATTACACTTCAACCTATGCCGAAAGCCGAATATCTTTCAAATCTTGATTCAAACAATTATGATTTGGCTTTGACATATTGGGCACCCGATTATAACGATCCGATGACATTTTTGAACTTATGGACTACTGACGGTTGCAAAAGTTCCGAAAATTGGAGCAATGCCGAATACGACAAAATTATTAAAGATTGCACAACAGGCGCGTATGTAAATAATTACAATGCGCGTTGGGCGGCAATGTATGACGCAGAAAAAATTTTGCTTGACAATGCAGTTATTGCGCCGCTTTACACCAACGCAAGTGCAAATTTAATTTCTTCAAATGTCAGCGGAATTGAATTTCATTCAGTAGCTTTTAAACGTGTTTTTAAATATGCAAAGGTAAAATGAGTAAATATATAGCTAAAAGAATTTTAATGGCAGCGTTGACGCTGTTTATAATAACTTTCGTGTTGTTCGTGCTTATCAGAATAATGCCGGGCGATCCTTTCCCCGTCGAAAGAATGAGCGCGGAAATGATTATGCAAAAACGAATTGAACTCGGATTAGATAAACCGATTTTGGTACAATTCGGCGATTATCTTTCAATGTTGGCGGGCGGAAGTTTCGGCAACGGTACGGCACTTTACAACGGCGCACCGATAAAACCGATTATGTTGAAGTGTCTGGAAAATTCTTTCAAAATTGGCGTGCTGTCAATTTTATTCGGTACGATTGTCGGTCTGGCGATTGGAATTTTGGCGGCACTGAATCGCGGAAAATTTCTTGACGGTCTCTGTACAATCGTTTCAATTTTGGGCGTTTGTATTCCGTCCTACGTTTTTATGATTTTCCTGCAATATACTTTCGCCTATAAAATACCGTTTTTCCCGTACTTTTTCGACGCCTCAAATTTCGTAAATTCTGCAGTAATGCCTTCGTTGTCGCTGAGTCTTTTTGCTATTTCAACCGTTGCAAGATTTACCAGAAATGAAATGGTTGAAGTTATGAACAGCGATTATGTAAAACTGGCAGAGGCTAAAGGTTTATACGGCTGGCAACTAATCAGAAAACACATTTTGAGAAACGCGCTGATTCCGATAGTAACGGTAATTGCGCCGCTTGTTGTAGATTTACTGACGGGCGCAATGGTTATTGAAAAAATTTACGGTATAAACGGCGTCGGAAAATTAATGGTTGACGCCATAGCGGGACAAGGCGTCGATTATAATTATGTTTTGGCGTTGGGAATTGTATTCTCTTCGCTTTATATCGGCGTCATGCTCCTGCTTGATATACTGTATGGAATAATTGACCCGCGTATAAGATTGACGGCAAAGGACGGCTGAAAATGGAAAAAATTTACACGCCGACAAAAGAAGACTTTGAATTTATTGAAAATCGAAATATTGAAGTCGATAAAAATTTTGCGTCGCAGGGATATTGGCGCGGCGTCTTCGTTCATTTTGTAAAAAACAAATTTGCAATGACGGGCGTTATTTTGGTTACTGCGATAATGATTTTTGCGATATTTGCACCGGTTTTCAGTTCTTACGCTTACGACCAAATTGTTTCAATCACTGATGAAAGCGGCAAAGAAATAGTTGCAAAAAGTTTGTCGCCGCAAATTGCGGGCAGTGCCGAAAATTTATTTTCCGACAAAACTTTTATCTTCGGTACTGATGACATGGGGCGCGATTTATGGACGCGCACATGGCAAGGTGCAAGAGTTTCGCTTTTAATTGCGTTTGTGGCAATTTTTATTGATATGCTGATTGGTACAAGCTACGGATTAATTTCCGGCTATTTTGGCGGCAATGTCGATAATGTTATGCAAAGATTTATCGAAATTGCGGGAAGTATTCCGACGCTTGTTATAATTTCGATTCTTGCGATTTTTATGCCAAAGGGAATTGGCTTGGTAATTGCGTCATTGCTGATAACAGAATGGATTGGAATGAGCAAAATTGCGCGTGCCGAATGTTTGAAAATCAAAGAACGTGAATATGTTTTGGCAAGTCGAACGCTGGGCGCGGGAAATTTCCACATAATTTTTAAACAAATTTTGCCAAATACGATTGCGCCGATAATTACTCAAGTAATGTTTTCAATACCGGTTGCAATTTTTACAGAGGCTTTTTTAAGTTTCGTAGGCGTCGGCATAGTTTTGCCGCAATGTTCGATAGGTTCACTGATTGAGGCAGGTTTTGGCAACATTACAATTTTGCCGTATCAAATTTTGCCGCCGATAACGGTTTTGGCAATTTTAATGTTAGGTTTCAATTTGATTGGCGACGGATTTCGAGAAGCACTTGCACCGAAATTGGAGGATATGTGATTTTTATTGTAAAAAATCTAAAAACTGTTTGAACTAGTCAAAGTTTTTTTAGGTTTTGTTGAAAAAATCTGTTTTTAAATTTTATTTTAATTGAACGTACTTTTTCTTTGTCTTGTCAAAGAAAAAGTACCAAAAAGAAAGACGCTTTTTGCGGTGCTGTTTTTTCGTCCGCGAAAAAAACGCACCGC
>CAJOGS010000158.1 GCA_905234045.1 uncultured Selenomonadaceae bacterium
GTTGTCGGTAAACTAGAGCGTGTTGAATAATTCTATTTTTTAAGATTAAATCTAAGTGCAGATTTTTCTATTTAAACTTACTTTTCTTTGCTAGCCCAAAGAAAAGTAACAAAAGAAAGGGCTTTTTTGCGGTGCGTTTTTTTCGAGGACGAAAAAAACGCACCGCCCGCGCCGCGCGTCCTGCGCGGCATCTTAGTACTTCGTGCTTAGTCAGCAAAAGTTAGTTCGCTAATCATCAGCAGTTTTTTTCAGTTTAATTAATTATTCAACACGCCCTAGATAGTGTTATAGTGCGGTAGTAAATACTATCACACTACTACACTACAAAAAATGTCGGTAAATAAAAAAAGCCTGCGTAATTTTTAATTACACAAACTTTTTTTATAATGAATTAAATTTAATCGCATTATAATTGGCGAATAACTTCGCAGGGATTGCCGAACGCCACAACATCGGACGGAATATCTTTTGTAACAATAGATCCTGCGCCGATAACAGAGTTACTGCCGATTGTGACGCCGGGTAAAACTACGACGTTACCGCCAATCCAAACGTTATCGCCGACCGTTATAGGTTTTGCCATTTCATAGCCGGCGTTGCGTTTTGCAACTTCAAATGGATGAATCGCCGTATAAAATCCGCAGTTTGGACCTATGAAACATTTTTTGCCGAAAGTAATTTTGGCACAATCCATAAGATAAACGCCGTGATTGAGGAAACAGCCGTAATCCATAAATACATTATAGCCGTAATCAACCAAAAACGGCGGCAAAATTTCAACCTGTTCAATTTCAACATTTTGAAGAATTTCGCGCAGAACATCGCGGCGATGTCCCAAATCCTTCATTGAAGTACTGTTATATTCCATGCAATAATCTTTTACAATAGCGCGCTCTCGTGCTAATTCTGCGTCAAAATTTGCGTCGTACCATTTACCTGCAAGCATATCGCCTTTTGCTGACATAATATCACGCTCCATTTTAAAATTTAAAAAAAAAATTCGCCATTATAAAAAATTTTCCTGCACATTTGTAGTTTTATAGTGTGGTAGTTGGATAGTGGGATAGTTAGATAGTTTGGTAGTAAATGCTACTCCACTATAAAACTACTGCACTACCCAACTACTTTCTTTGACAAGACAAAGAAAAAGTACATTTAAAAATAAAAAAATTTACATTTAAAAATAAAATTATTCAACACGCTCTAACAACTAACAGCTAACAGCTAACCGCTAACTGCTAACTGCTAACTGCTAACCACTGCCACACTACAAATTTACAAACCAAAAGAGCCCTCGACAGAATCGAGGACTCTCGGTATATAGTTAAGTTATAGAGTTCAAATTTCAACTGCTGATTCAAGTGGTTTATCAGAAGAAGAATTCAGCACGTGCCCAGAAGTGACGATCTTTGAGTTGTGTGTCAATGATTTTAGCATTAGCATATCTTACTTGGAGACCAACATTTTTGAAAGGAGCATAAGCTGCACCGACGTGCCAACCTTTTTCACCTGTTGCAATGTCATCGCCTTGATCGGTTCCGAGTGCTACGCCTTCAGCAAATTTTGCATAACCTGCCCAAACAGCCCAGTCGCCTTTTTCAGCGTAATCGCCATAGTTACCATAGCGGAGGTCTACTGCCCAACCGTTCTTTTGGTAATCAGCTTTGCCGTTACGTGCATAGCTACCGTGTAAGTCTAATTTATCGTTGAATTTGTAACCAAGGCTTAATGCCAAAACTTGTGCTTTGTCTTCGCCGTTTTTGTTGTAGTATCTGTAGTCGTCATCTTTAGCATAGTAGTAACTTAAACCACCATAGACGCCTTTTTCTTCAGGTTTATTGTAACGAACGTTGATTCCGACGATATCGGTATCATCATTCCAGCCTGTTTCTGCGTGTGCTTCATCAGAGTCTGCACCAATGCGACCAGCGGTGATAACGCCTTGCCATTTGTTACCGAATGAAAGTTCAATACCTGAAACAACAGTATCAAGTACGAGACCGTCTTCAACTTGAGGGCAGAAACCGAAACGACCGAGTTTAACGCCGAATTTGTCATAATCGCCTTGTGCATAAACTCTCTTAAGTTTTGCATCGCCGGTAGAATCTGCTCTTCCGTCATAAGATGCATCAAAACGTGCATGTGCTGTCCAATGATCATTGACTTCTGCTACAGGTTCGAGACGGAATACGCCGCCATGTGACATACCTTTTGTTTTGCCCCAGCCATAACCGGAATATTTGTGGTGATTGTAGGTGTATTCGATTTTGCCGGTCCATTTAACTTTGTCAGCATTTTTTTCGAGTTCTGCAACACGAACGCCGAGACTGTCGAGTTCATCACGGAATTCAGCAGCGAGTTTTTCGAGTTCTGCGCGGCTTGCTGCACTCAAGTTAGCTGAAGGAGTTTTTGCAAGAGCACGAGCTACCATTTGAGCCATTTCATAACGTGTGATGTTGCGGTTGCCACGGAAAGTACCGTCGCCGTAACCTTCGATAACGCCTTCGCTGGTAAGTTTGGTTACTGAATTGTATGCCCAGTGACCTGCAGGAACATCACTGAAAGGATTTGCTGCCGCAAAAGTAGTTGCGGTTGCGCCGACTACGAGAGCACCTGTTAAAGCTGCTACTAAAGACTTTTTCATTTTGAACATCCTCCTTAAAATTAAACCGTTAAAACTTAAAATTTTAAAAACCTTAGAGTTACCTTTGACTCTTTCGGCTCGGTTCAGGAGGTTCTCTGTCCAGAGTGTCCATGTTTCCTCTTTACTTCCTTCGACCTGTTCCTTACCTTCAAGTCGTGCGTAGTATACGATATAAATTTTTCTTTGTCAAGCATTTTTTTATTAATTTTTTATTAATTTTTTCATTTTCGTTTCATTTTATTTTGCTAAAATAGCTTAAAACTTAAAAATATTTTTTTCACTTACAGGAAAATTTCATATTTTGCAGAATATTTTTTAGTTTGTCTTTAAAAATTTAAAATTCAAAAACGGCGTCAGAACGCCAAAAATAAAAAAGCCGCCAATTTCAAGGCGGAAAAAATTTTTTTTAGAAAACGAATTTTTTTAAAAATTTTGCTCAAAATTAATTAATTTTTGAATAAAATGGCTTGATAATGAAAATTTACTTTTGGTTATTTCTCAGCCTACTAATTTTATCAGAGCAAAAATTATTATTCCGATGAATGAACCGACGATTGAGCCGTTCATGCGAATCCAGACAAAATCAGGCTCGGCTTTATCGTAAACCAAACTGTTTAATTGTTCGTCCGTCATTTGATTGAGCGCGGAACTTGCAACTTTGCCTACCAGCGGTTGAGCGTAAAGCGTGGCGCGGGCTGTCAATTCGCCGAGAAATTTTTCTACGGATTTTTTTATTTCGCCGTCAGATTTCAACGCGACTAAAAAGTTATCGTAGAGTGCCATTAAATTTCCGGTCAAAATTGCGCCAATGTTTTTAGAATTTTGATCGACGGGCGAAAATTCATTTATTTCGATTGATAAAATTTGCGCCTTAAATTTTTCAAGTGCATTTTCAACAGTTTCATCAAGCGGCAAATCGGCAATTAAATCTATTTGCAAGCGTTCAATTAAATCTTTGAAGGCGGCAGTTTCGGCAAGCGCGGAAAGTTCGGAGTGGCATTCTTCCAAAGTTAGGCGTTGTATCGGCGTATCTTGCGAAAGTTCGTCCAACATTTTTACAAGTTGCGTCTGCATAATTTCCGCCGCTTCTTCATAATTTACGAAGTCTAACTTTTCAGCAAGTCCCGCCATTAATAATGAAAAAATGCTCGCCGACTGCAATTTTTCCGCTGCAAATTTTTCCAACAGTTCCTGCAGTTTATCTTTGGTTTCAGATTTTGCGGCAGTTACACGAATTTTTTTCATCAGCGCGGTAAAAAGTTCAACATCTTTGCCGGTACTTCTGATCCAGTTGCCGCCGTCTTCAATTAAATTTTTTACCGGAATATTTTCAAGTTCCCGCCGTAATTTTGTGGCGATTATTCTAGATTGCGATTCGGTATTAATTGACGAAATATATTTTTTCAGCGCGGCTAAAATTTCTGTCAGTAGAAAATGTTTCATTTGCGGATTTTCAAGATATTTTATAATTACCGGCATTAAATCTAAATGATCAAGTTTTTTAAAAAGTGTCCGCCGTGAAAAAAATTCCTGCTGTACCATTGTTGTTGACGCCTCGACAAATTCTTTGCGTCTGTTTGGCAATATTGCAGTATGATATGGAAAGCCCAGCGGCTTTTTAAAAAGTGCCGTAACTGCGAACCAGTCGGCAATTCCGCCGACCATTGCCGCTTCTGTTACAAATAAAAAAAATTCTGTCAAAATTGATTCGGGGTACAAAATTCTAAAACCTACCGCCGCCAAAAATAATAGCGCGGCACATAATAGCGTTGTATCTGCCTTGTTCCATCTGTCCAAAATTTTCACCTCTGAAAGTTTTGTTATAAATAATTGTGTTAAGTGCTGTTTTAAAATTATTTTAATTGAACGAATTATTTCTTTGAACGCTCAAAGAAATAATTCGTTCAAAAGTCTACACAGGTTGCGCTAAATAGATTGTTAGTAGTTAGTTGTTAGTGGCTAGTAAATTGCTACTGCTTAGCAAACTAAAAAAATTTGAAAGTTGGAACTTTCCAACCCTTAGCAAATTGCTTTCTGTTGGATTACTCGCGCCCAAGCCCGTCTCTGTTTTTGTTTGTGATTAAAATTTGGTGTAAAAGGTAGGACGCGGCTGGACGGCTGACTTGTTACCTCGTCAAACGCGAAAAACCTGACGGGCTCTGCGTCTTTCTTTTGTTACTTTTCTTTGACAAGACAAAGAAAAGTAAGTTTAAAGATAAAACTATTCCTAAACTAAAATTTTACCAACAACCTTTGGCAATAAAAAAATACACCTAACCTACAACCTGCGCGATTATCTGCGAAACGATATATAAAAACATTCCCGCCAACGCGCCGCAAACAGAGCCGTTAATTCTAATCA
>CAJOGS010000159.1 GCA_905234045.1 uncultured Selenomonadaceae bacterium
ATTTGAAAATCGTTCCGATTACCGCTGGGTTTAGGTCGCCTTTTTAAGGTAGGATGTTGCAGTGGCAACCTCCGCGATGCCGCACGTGAATTTTTTAACTGTTATGACATGAAAAAAGCCCCAACTCTCGCCGAGGCGTGTGTTTGCTATACAATGAGAGTTGAAGCGGGCTTGCAAACCTCAATCGACGCGCCCAATCAGACTATCAGCAAGTAAATCTTGGAGACGTAAATGTTTTTATACTAGGGGATGTTGGTAAATTCAAGTAAATAGAAAAACATAAGCAATGATAAGAACAGCATAAAATTTGTGTTTGAAGAAAAGTCGAAGGTCGGATGCCCGCAACTTATTTTCAACGCCATCATGTGGATACTTAAAAGTGGAGCGCGTTGGCGTGATTTACCTGCTCGTTACGGTAATTGGAACAGTATGTACCACAAGCTCCGCCTCTGGTACTTCCTCGGTTTGTTTGAGCAATTGTTAAAACTCATCAATAACTAAATTGACAATGCAATTTTGCTTGAGATTGATTCGACTTTTTGTAAAGTACACCAGAGTGCATGTTCGGCATTGGAAGAGCAAGCAATAGGGTTGTCGCGGGGCGGTAAAAACTCCAAAGTCCACGTTCTTATCAACGAAAAAATGCAACTAATTTACCAATAGCCTCTAGATTTTTTTGTTGATTTTACTTTCGTGCTGTGGTATTATAAACTAACCTTTAAGGTAAATGTGATGGTGAAATTTTTGATAGTAACGTATAAAAATAAAACTCTTGAAAAAATATGTACAGATTTTTCAGAGGCAGTTCGCAAGTATGGCGTAAATATTGCTGAGAAAATTCATCTGCGTATTAATGAAATTTCTGCTGCCACAAATGTTGAGCTAATGATTCAGTTTCACATAGGTCGTTGCCATCGATTAACTGGAAATCGCGACGGTCAATACAGCGTTGATTTAGCTCAACCTTATCGGTTGATTTTCACAGTAAAAAATGGAGAGGTTCAGATAGCGAAAATTATTGAGATTGTTGATTATCATTGAAGGGAAGGAGATCCTCATATGAATCGTAGTCATACTTATATCGCCATTCCGCCTGGTGAAACTATTAAGGAACAGCTTTCCTTTCGTGGAATGAGTCAAAAAGAATTTGCAATAAGAATGGGCTTGACTGAAAAGCATATTACGAATTTGCTAAAAGGTCGTGTACAGCTAACATCTAATGTTGCGATGCGTTTGGAATCAGTGTTGGGGGCTCCGGCTATTTTTTGGGAAAACTTGGAATCTCTCTATCGTGAAGCATTGATAAAAGTTGAAGAAGAAAACCAACTGGAATCAG
Organism: uncultured Selenomonadaceae bacterium; assembly: GCA_905234045.1. GTDB lineage: Bacteria > Bacillota > Negativicutes > Selenomonadales > Selenomonadaceae > Quinella. The sequence continues at coordinate 1,337 of CAJOGS010000159.1, forward strand.
ATACTGAAATAGTGAAGCATTTGCCTTATTCAGATATGATTAAATATGAATGGATTCCTTCTTCTAAAAATCCTTATGAAAAAGTTGGCAATCTGCGGAAATTTTTTGAAGTGTCAAGACTTCAATTGATAGACGACCCTGCAATCAATCATATTGCTTGTCGTCGATTCTCTTCTGGCGAAAAAAGTGATTACGCTCTGCTTGCTTGGGCACAAAAAGCTAAAATTGAAGCTAGAAATTGTGAAACGAAAGAAATTAATATTAGTGGTTTGAAAAAAGTTATTCCTGAAATACGTTCTATGAGCACTTTGCCTCCAGAGGTCTTTTGCCACAAGCTTACTAAATTATTCAGCGACAATGGGATTGCTTTAATCTTTTTACCACATATCAAAAGCTCGGCTCTTCATGGGGCTAGCTTCTATGACGGAAAAAAGATTGTCGTCGGTCTGACCATTCGCGGGAAATATGCTGATATATTTTGGTTTAGTTTATTCCATGAAATTGCTCATATTATTTATGGTCATATTGGGCAAGCTAATGGCACTTCTGAAGATGATGAGAAGGAAGCCGACTTTTTTGCTCGTGAAGTACTCATACCTTCTGAGAATTTAAAGTTATTTGTTCAAAATGGAGTTTATAATACCGACTCTTTGAAACTCTTTGCTGAACACATTGGCATTGATACCGGAATTTTGGTAGGAAGATTACAGCACGACGGGATAGTTAAGTACAATCAATTCAATAATTTAAAAACGAAGTACGAATTTAACAACGAAGAGGTTCAATTCCCGCCATTGTACATTTGACGCGCTTAAAGTACAAATATGTTTCTCTGCAACAAGTCGAACAACTGATTGATAGCGAGACCAATATTTACAAGAAAAGTTTTCGTGTCGCTCTGAATCAAATTAATGGAATTAAATTAACTGACAAGGATGTTGGCTCTATCATCAGTGACTTGAAAAATTTTCTAGACGCCGAAGACTTGGGCATGAGCTTTTACGAAAAATTTTTTACGGGCATTGCCCTTGCTGGGGAATCAATTCGGTTAATTGACTTTGAAAATCTTGACAACAATATTTTTGAAGTTATGACAGAAGTTCCCTACAGGAATGGCTCGGACAGTTTTCGCCCGGACATTACAATTTTTGTGAACGGGTTGCCATTGGCTTTTGTCGAAGTGAAAGTTCCCGACAATAAACAAGGTATTCAAGCGGAACACAGGCGAATGGGGGAGCGTTTCTCACAAGAAAAATATCGACTGTTTGCCAACATAACCCAGCTTATGATTTTTTCCAACAACAGCGAATACGATGACGATGAAGTTGTTCCGTTGGAAGGGGCATTTTACGCGGCGAGCGATTATCGCCAATTATTTTTCAACCGTTTTCGTGAAGAAGACACCGACATTTACAAGCGGCTTGAGGCTCCAAATGAAACCGTTGAGAAAGAAATTTTGCGTGATATAAATTATCTGTCGATTCGTTCAACTCCTGAATACGAGACAAATAAAAATCCTCTGACGCCGACGAACAAAATTTTAACTTCGTTGCTATCGTGGGAAAGATTTATGTTTATCTTGCGATATGGCTTTGCTTACGTCAAAGACTCGCATGACGGTGGCATAACTACAATTCAAAAGCATGTCATGCGCTATCAGCAGATGTTTGCCGAGTTCAAGATAAAAACCATGCTTGAGGCGGGAAATAAACGCGGCGTCATCTGGCACACGCAGGGCAGCGGCAAAACTGCTCTGGCTTATCACAGCGTAAAATTTTTGACCGATTACTATCAGCGACAAAATTATTCGACGCAATTTTATTTCATCGTGGATCGTCTTGAACTGCTCCAACAAGCCGCAAGCGAATTTCGCGAGCGTGGACTGGAAGTCAACGAAGTCAATTCACTAGAAAATTTTATTGCCGCCATTCAACGTGCAGGAAGTGCAAGCACTACAGGCAAGCTTTCGATAACGGTCGTAAATATTCAAAAATTTTCCGATGAATCTGTTGCCAAAGAACCAAAGTTCAATGTCAACGTTCAGCGGATTTATTTTATTGACGAGGCGCATCGCGGCTACAAATGGGACGGCTCTTTTCTTGCGCGACTTATGAAGTCCGACCGCGATTCCGTGATGATTGCCTTGACCGGCACGCCGTTAATTGGTGAATACAAAACCCGCGACATCTTCGGCAGTTACATTCACAGCTATTATTACAATCAATCAATCGCCAACGGCTACACTTTACGTTTGATTCGCGAAGGCATCAAAGCCGAATATCGCCTGAAACTGCAAGCTGCGTTGTCTAATCTGGAAAAGCAGGTCGTTAAAGGCACGCTCGACAAAGATAAAATTTACGCCCATGAAAATTACGTTTCCCCGCTCGTTGAGTATATCGAAACTGATTTTAAGCAGAGCCGCGAACGCCTAAACGATAAAACAATCGGAGCGATGATTGCTTGCGACTCTTCCGAACAAGCCAAAGCCGTCTATGACAAATTGACCGCTCACGGGAAATTTTCTGCCGAGCTCATTTTATCTACCGTCGGCTACAGCGATAAAGAATTGGACGACAAGCGCACGAACTTTAAGCAGGGCAACGTTGATATTCTGGTCGTATTCAAAATGCTCCTGACCAGCTTTGATGCGCCACGGCTGAAGAAGCTTTATCTCGGACGCAAAATCAAGGAACATAATTTGTTGCAAGCACTGACTCGCGTCAATCGTCCTTATGAAAAAATGCGTTATGGCTACGTCGTCGACTTCGCGGACATTCAAGCAGAGTTTGACAAGACTAGGGTCTGTTGAATAAGTTTAAAGAAAAGCAGAAGTCAAGTATAATAACGTCGGGTGAGGAAAATGGTATCGAAACGCTATGAATTAACTGATGAACAATGGAACAAAATCAAGCAATATTTTGAAGCATCGAAGAAAAACGGCAGACCATATAAAAACGTAAGAAATACAGTAAATGGAATCGTATGGATATTGAGAAGCGGGGCACCTTGGCGCGATTTACCTGCTCGTTATGGTGATTGGAATGCTGTTTATAAGTGTTTTAGCAAATGGCAAGAGCAAGGGCTTTTTGAGAAAATTTTTGAGAATTTGGCACTCGATTATGACTTGCAAGATGTCTGCCTTGATTCGACCATTGTTAAAGCTCATAAAGACGCCGGCTCTAAAAAAAAGAATCAATAGGGAAAAGTCGTGGCGGCAATACAACGAAAATCCATGTTGCAGTCGATGCTTTGGGTAATCCTCTTAAAGTAAAACTAACAGGCGGACAAGTTCATGATGTGACGGTTGCCTGCGCCCTCATTGCCGACACAAAGGCACAGATTATTTTGGCGGATGCCGCTTACGATTCCGACAAACTTAGAGAGCAAATCGCTCAACTTGGAGCATCGGCTTGCATTAAACCGCGTTGCAATCGCAAAGTCGTTATTCCATTTAACAAAGAGCAGTACAAGCAACGCCATAAAGTTGAATGTTTCTTTCAAAAGCTCAAGCGTTATCGCAGGCTTGCATTCTTATCCAGTTACTTTGATTTATTCAACACTCCCTAGTTACGGCAATTGGAACAGCATTTATCACAAGTTCCGCCTTTGGTGTCAACTTGGTTTGTTTGAGCGACTGTTAAAACTCATCAATAGCGACGCA
>CAJOGS010000160.1 GCA_905234045.1 uncultured Selenomonadaceae bacterium
AAGCAGGGAAATCGTGCGGCAGTTGTCTCCATTTACAGCCACTGTCCACTACATACAACACTGCATTCAGTAATTCGCGTTTACTATACTTATACTCTCTCATACCTGCAAATAACGGTTCAATTTGAGACCATTGCGAGTCTGTTAAATCTGTCGGATAACTTTTTCGTTTTAAATAATCATGTTTCATAGTTTCAGTCTACCATTTTTTCTCTGTGAAAACAACTTTTAAAAAATTTTAATTAAAAAGAGTTTACCAATACGCCCTAACCAATAAAGACTTTACCTACAGACATTAATTTTTTTTATCAGGTTCAGAAACTGTTTCAGAATCTGTTTCTGAATCATCATCATTCATAATTTCTTCAAGTGCCTTTTGCGTGGCAAATATTTCTTTAAATTCTTCCGGCGTCAAAGATTTTGCCAATTTTGTAAACTCTTCAGCAGTTGCCCACGCGCCTTTTTCAATTAATTTTGCGCGGAGCGGATCATTTTCGGCAACTTCGTTATAACTGTCAGTCATTGTATCAAGCGTTTGCAATGCCTCTATCATTCCGTCAACTTTGCCTTCAAAATCAAGTTCTTCTTCAGAAACATCTGGCGCAGGATTTTTTTTCAACTGTTTCAGATTTTCTTTCCAGCGGAGCCTGTCAAAATCTTTTAATAAATCTTCTGCAGAATTATAACGCTTTTCAGGATCGAATTGGGTACAACGATCAATAATTTTTTTCAACCAGCCGTTATAATTTTTACCTAAAAGCCGTTGAGACAAAACGCCGAGAGAATAAATATCACTGCGGGCATCAGTTTGCCCAAAACCAAATTGCTCAGGCGGCGCATAACCGCGCGTACCCAAATATCTTGTATCTGTATCGCTGTCATCTTTTGCAATTCGTGAAATGCCGAAGTCAATCAGTCTTATAACGCCGTCTTTTGTCAGCATTATATTCGACGGTTTAATATCTCTGTGAATAATATCGTAAGCGTGGAGAATCATTAAACTTTCAGCAATTTGGCGGATAATATCGGCGGCGTAATTTTCGCTGAATGTTTCGTCATATTGCAAAAGTTCTTCGAGGGTCTGCCCGGGAATATATTCCTCAACTACAAAAAGTTTGCCTTCAAATTCAACAAGGCGGTAAATTTCCGGCACGTACGGCAAATTTTCATTTTTTAAGATTTCATAAATATTTTTTATGTTTAAATTGCGTTCCTTGATAATGCAAATTTGTTTGGCGCGGCGTTCATAAACTAATTTTACCTTGCCACCGTCCTTTAAATCATCTATAATTTCGTAAAAAGTTTCTAATGGATTCATTTTTATTTTGTCACGTCCTTTCTAATTTTTCTAAATTATTTTACACGGGTAGTTAAAATTTTTGTTGTTCCAATGGAACAATTCGGCAAAATTTATCACGTTTTTAAAAAAAATTTTTTATTGCGGAGGAGAAAATATGAGCACTACCGAAGAGCTTTTTAACGAGTTAAAAAAAGATATAGATATTGAAAATTTTATTGCGGCGAATCAGACAGAATTTACAAAGCCTTTGCATAAATATTTATGCGAACTTCTTGAAACTAAAAATTTGACGCGGAAAAAAATTGCCTTTGCAATGAATGTTGATCCCAGTTATATTCATCATATTTTTTCCGGCAAAAAAAAGCCTTCGCGGGAACGTTTATTGGCAATAGCAAGAGCAATGGATTTAAATTTGAAGGACACGCAATATCTTTTGCGTTATGGCGGCTACGGATATTTATATCCGCGCAATCCCTTTGATTCGGTTATTATTTATTCCATTGAAAACGGCTTGACTTTTAATGAAATGAATAATTATTTAAAACAGTTGGGCGAATTGCCGATTGTCACGGAAGAATAGTTGTTAGTGGTTAGTGATTAAAAAAGTTGACTGAGAGCGAAGAACTAAGATGCCGCGCAGGACGCGCGGAGCAAATGCTCGTACTCCTCGCATTTGCAGGCAGGTGCGTTTTTCTTGAGGACGAAAAAACAGCACCGCAAAAACGATTTTTCTTTTGTTAATTTTCTTTTAAAAAGAAAATTAAATTTAAAATTAAAAAATTTTCAGCAAGAAAGATTTTTCCTACAGACACTAAAAAAAATTAAAAAAATAATTTTTCAATACGCACTAGAAAAATTTCAAAATAGAATTTTTCAACAACACCACGCACAGGATAAAAAAATAACAAAAGCGGCATATTGCAACTTTTGTCATTTTTCACGATATAAAATTTAATTTAATGATGTTTTTTTATGCAGTAGACAATCAACCTTTGATAAGCTCATAACCGGCATCATCAATAACTTTTGCGAAGTCGTCAATAGAAATTTCGTTTTCTGAAGTAACTACCGCGTTTTTATTTTCCAAACTGACTTCAACGTCGGTAACGCCGTCCATTTTCGCCAATGCGTCATGAACATGTTTAACGCAATGTTTGCACATCATACCTTCAATTTTCAATTCGGTTTTCAATTTTGTTTCCTCCTTAGTTTGAGAAATTTTAAGATTTTCGATTTTAACCTGCGCGAAAGATTTTTGAGTTGTAGAAATTTCGGCGCGTTGCACTTTGAAAAATTTCAATCTTAGCGCGTTTAAAACTACACAAACGCTTGACATACTCATAGCCGCCGCGCCAATCATCGGTGAAAGTTTCCAGCCGAATGACGTATAAAAAACGCCCGCCGCCAACGGTATGCAAATGACATTGTAGAAAAACGCCCAAAATAAATTTTGCTTGATATTTTTCATAACTGCGCGACTCAATTTTATCGCACTTACGGCGTCAAGTAAATCATTTCTGACTAAAACTGCGTCCGCGCTTTCAATCGCAACATCAGTACCCGCGCCAATCGCCATACCCAAATCAGCCTTGACGAGGGCGGGCGCGTCATTTATTCCGTCGCCAATCATTGCAACTTTTTTACCTGCATTTTGCAACTTCGCAATTTCGGCGGCTTTATCTTCCGGCAAAACTTCAGCCACAAAATTTGTAATTCCAATTTTTTCGGCAACAGTTTTGGCGGTATTTTTATTGTCGCCGGTCAACATTACAACTTCGACGCCCATATTTTTAAAAGCGTCAACCGCAATTTTTGAAGTAGCTTTTTCAATGTCGGCAACTGCGATAACGCCCAAAATTTTTTTATCGTCAGCAAAAATAATCGGCGTTTTACCTGCGGCGGCAAGTTCAGAAATTTTTTCGTGAATCGTTTCAAGATTAAATCCGACTTCAGATAAAAATTTTTCGTTGCCGCCATAATATTTTACGCCGTCAATTTCAGCCGTTACGCCTTTGCCGAAAATCGCTTGAAAATTTTTTACCTCGTAAGTCAAAATATTTTTTTCGGCGGCGTATTTTGTAACAGATTCTGCAAGCGGATGCTCGCTTTTCATTTCAAGACTTGCCGCAATTTTTAAAAGTTTATCGGCGTCAATGTCGAAGGTTACAATGTCAGTTACAAAAGGTTTTCCCTCTGTCAAAGTGCCGGTTTTATCGACAACGACAGTATTAATTTCGTGCGCCGTCTCCAACGCCTCGCCGCTTTTTATCAAAATGCCGTTTTCCGCGCCTTTGCCTGTACCGACCATAATTGCAACCGGCGTAGCAAGTCCCAACGCGCACGGGCAACTGATTACCAAAATTGAAACTGCGATTGAAAATGCAAATTCAACCGTTGCGCCGTTCATCAGCCAAAAACTTCCTGCCGCCACTGAAATTAAAATTACGGCGGGAACAAAAACACCTGCAATTTTGTCAGCCGTTTTAGCGATTGGAGCTTTACTCGCGCTTGCTTCTTCAACCAGCGCAATTATTTTACTGATTGCCATATCGCCGCCGACTTTTTCAGCACGAAATTTTATAAAGCCGCCTTTGTTAATCGTGCCGCTTGTAACTTTACTGTCGACAATTTTTTCAACAGGCAAACTTTCGCCGGTTATTGCCGACTCGTCAACTGTACTTTCGCCTTCGATAACTACGCCGTCCGCCGCAAAACTTTCGCCCGGCTTTACCAAAATTATATCGCCTGCAACAAGTTCATCGACTGAAATATTTTCCTCCGCGCCGTCGCGCAGAATTGTAGCAGTTTTCGGCGCAAGGTTAATCAATTTTTCAACTGCCCGCGTCGTTGAACCTTTGGCGCGTGCCTCAAAATATTTTCCGACTGTTATTAAAGTTACAATCATGCCCGCTGATTCAAAATATAAATTGCGGCTGTATTCGTCAACCAAATTTAAATCGCCGTGTCCGAGACCGTAACCAATGCGAAAAAGTGCGAACGCGCCGAAAATTGCCGCCGCCATTGAACCCATTCCAACCAGCGTATCCATATTTGGCGCGCCGTGAAATAAATTTTTAAAGCCGTTTATGTAAAATTTTCGATTCAGATACATAATCGGCAGAATCAGTAAAAATTGCGAAAATGTAAAAGTGACGGCGTTTTCTCTGCCGTCGAAGATTTCAATTTCAACGCCAAACATTGAATGCATTGAAATAAAAACTGTCGGCAACAAAAAAATTAGCGACCAAATAAGGCGCGTTTTCATTTCAGCAATTTCAATATCAATCGTGCGTAATTCTCTAGTCCCCTGTTTCCTGTCTCTTGTCTCTTGTCTCCTGTTTCCTGCCTTTAGGCTTGCGCCGTAACCTGCATTTGTCACGGCGTCAATAATATTTGCGGCAGAAATTTTGGCGTCGTCATATTTAACTTGCATTGAATTGGTTAAAAGATTGACGCTGACATTTTCTGCGCCGACGATTTTGGCAACCGCCTTTTCAACGCGGGCAGAACACGCACTGCAACTCATTCCTGTTATATCATAATTTTCTTTTTTCATAATTTTTTTAATGATTTTTAGGGTCTGTTGAATAAATTTTTTTTATATTGAACGTACTTTTTCTTTGTCTTGTCAAAGAAAAAGTACCAAAAAG
>CAJOGS010000161.1 GCA_905234045.1 uncultured Selenomonadaceae bacterium
ATTTCAACGTCGTTGCCGTATTTTATGCAATCAGTGACAAGTTGCGCCCAGCCGCCCGGGTGGCTTGTAGGTTGCCCGTACGTTCTTATAACTTCATTGTAAGGCATATTCAATGAAATTCCGCCAATCGAAAAATCTGAAATTCTCATTGCAAAACAAGTACTTGAAATCATTACCGCAATTAATGCCGTAAGAATAAAAATTTTTTTCATTTTAATACACTCCCTAAAAATTTTTGCAAGCGTCAATAACTTCTTGAATTTGCGCCGCCGTCAAATTATCGACGTGAAAGCCGCCGGTACAAATTACAACAGAATTATAACGCTTGCAGAATTTTTCCGCCACGTATCGGCAAATTTTTTCGTCTTTGTGTCCCGTAACATTCAATACTGATGAAGTACAACTGATTTTATTTTCATCGCTCAAAGATTTTCTCGGAATCGCCAAAACTGCGCTGCCTATGTGCGGTTTATCGCCGCCTTGAATCAAAATTAAAATATCCGTACCGACAAATTTAATTTCAAATTTTATCTCGGCGAATGACAATTTTTTTGTAATAGTTTCAGCGTTCATTTATCTGGGCGGAACCATTGAACGAATCCAACTTGCAAAACTGTCAGGGTTGCGAGTTTGAATTAAAACAATGCCAGGACCTCTGAAACGGCAAACAAGAGCTTCGCCGGAAGTAATGCTTGAAATCCAGCCGCTTGACGCCTTTTCAATTTTGTAATTCATATAATCAGGCCACGCCACTAAATGCCCGTTATCAATAATGTATTCTTCGCCGTCTTCAAGGTTAATCGGGTGAATGACGCCGTAACTTGATACAAAAACTGTACCGCGCCCGCGTGCGTTCAATACAAAAAATCCTTCGCCGCCAAAAATTCCTTGCGCCAAATTCTGTACTTTAGTTTCAACTTGAATACCTTCAGTGCTTGCCAAAAAGCCGTCTTTCTGAATCGTTAAGCCGTAAGAGCCGTCAAGTTCCAAATCCAAAATGCCGCCCGGTAACTGATGACCAATCAAAACTTCACCGTTTCCGCGTGTTGCATGCAATTCTTGAAAAAACATACTTTCGCCGGAAAGAAATTTTCTTGCAAGACCGCCTAAAATGCCGCCTTCCATTTTGCCTTCAACGTCAACAGTTGCGCTCATTGCAATCATTGCATCGGATTCAGCCTTGATTTTTTCGCCGCGCTGTAAATAAAATTGCACGACAGGAAATGCTTCAGGATATTTAATTTCGTATTTCATTTTTCTACCTCCAAATTTTTTGGTTACAGGGATATAGAGAAATTAAAAATAGTTCGATGAGAGCGAAAAACTAAGATGGCGCACAGGACGTGCGCCTCAGGCGACGCGTTTTTTTCTTGGACGAAAAAACAGCGTCGCAAAAAGCGTCTTTCTTTTTGGTACTTGCAAAGGCGACGAATAGGAGCGTTTGCTCTTTGACAAGACAAAGAAAAAGTACGTTCAATAAGAAAATATTTAAAACTGAATTATTCAAAACGCCCTAGTCATTAGTCATTAGTCTCTAGTCTTTAATCTTCAAACGGCGTTGCACTCATAATTAATTTTGGATTATTTTCGGTTATCCAACCGAGCGACCATTCATTTTCAACGAGCAACACGGGATTTTCCACTCTGTCAGTAACGAACATTCCACGATCTGCGCCGCGCAATGTTGCGGGAGTAACTTTTTCGCCGCTTTCAAATTTCAGCCACCGCGCCACTTCAAACGGCAACATTGTCATTAAAATATCAACGCCGTATTCTGCTTTTAATCTGTACTGCAGTACTTCAAATTGCAAAGTTCCGACCGTGCCGACAATGTAGGAATCGTTGCCCATTCCGACGGGGTAAAAAAGTTGTATCGCTCCTTCTTGCGTCAACTGTTCGATGCCTTTTGTAAATTGTTTGCGTTTCATTGTATCTTTTGCAGAGACGCGGGCGAATTTTTCAGGCGGAAATGTCGGAAATTCTTCAAATTTAAATTTGTGCGCGGCGTCGGTTATCGTGTCGCCGATTCCAAAAATTCCCGGGTCAAAAAGTCCTACAATGTCGCCGGGAAAAGCCTCTTCAATAATTTGGCGTTCCTGCGCGAGGAATTGTTGCGGCTGTGCAAGTTTTATCATTTTATTTGATGCCGCGTGCCAGACTTGCATATTTTTTTCAAATTTGCCGGAACAAATGCGGATAAAAGCCAGCCTGTCACGGTGCGCGGGATTCATATTCGCTTGAATTTTGAAGACGAACGCGGAAAATTTTTCGTCGTCAGGTTCAATAATTCCGTCGTCAGAAATACGCGGCGCGGGTGGCGGAGCAAGTTTCAAATATTCTTCCAAAAAGTTTTGAACGCCAAAATTTGTCATTGCACTGCCAAAAAATGTTGGCGTCAAATCGCCGGCATTAATTTTATCAATGTCAAATTTTTCGCCCGCCTCGTCAAGCAACATTAAATCATCTTGCAGGGCGTCAAAATTTGCCTGCCCGATTCGTTCAATAAATTTTTTGTCATCAGGTTCAAAAATTTCAGAAATTCTTTCGCTCTGTCCGTGCGTCGTATCTTCTGCAAAAAGTTCTGCGCGATTTTTCTGCCTGTCGAAAACGCCTAAATATTTGCCGTCAACGCCAATGGGAAAATTCATCGGATAGGCGCGGATTCCCAAAACATTTTCAACTTCGTCCAGCAAATCCAAAGGAATTTTGCCGTAACGGTCAAGTTTGTTTATAAATGTGAAAATCGGAATACGCCGCTCCCTGCAAACTTTGAAAAGTTTTTTAGTTTGAGCCTCGACGCCTTTAGCCGCGTCAAGTACCATAACCGCGCTGTCAACCGCCATTAATGTTCTGTAAGTGTCTTCAGAAAAATCTTGGTGTCCGGGCGTGTCCAAAATATTTATTCTGCAACCGTTGTAATCAAATTGCAGTACCGAACTTGTAACCGAAATTCCGCGCTGTTTTTCAATTTCCATCCAATCGCTTACTGCGTGGCGTTGCGTCTTGCGAGATTTAATTGAGCCCGCCAAATGTATTGCCCCGCCGTAAAGCAAAAGTTTTTCTGTTAAAGTTGTTTTTCCGGCGTCAGGGTGCGAGATTATCGCAAATGTTCGACGCTTTAATATTTCTTCGTTTAATGTCATATTTTTTATTACACCTCTGCTTAATAATAACAATAAAAAAATTATATGACAAGAAAATTTTAATGGCTGTTGGTAAAATTAGTGTGGTAGTTTGATAGTGCGGTAGTTTTTTAGTTAGGTGCTGTTGGTAAACTACTGTTTAAAAACTAGCGAAAAAAATTTGTTCGATGAGAATGAAAAACTAAGATGGCGCGCAGGAGCAGCAAAGAAAATTAAATTTAATAGAAAAAATCTAAGTAACAAATATTTTACCAACACGCACTAGTGCGGTAGTTTTGTAGTTCGGTAATGGAGTAGTTAATACTACAAAAAAAAACACAGCCACTTTTATTGTGACTGTGCCGACAAAAATAAATTTAATCGCCTTTTACATGTCTCCATTGATTATTATAAAATTTTTCGATTTCTTCGCCGAGATACATATAAGTTTCTTGATCTTCGTAAATTTCGGAACTTGGAAAAGTTACAGGCGAATTTTTATATTCTTCGTTTTTTTCCAAATCACGTACTGCAATATTCGGCGTGGAATATCCCAAATGCTCAAAATTTATTACCGCAATTTCAGGACGGCACATAAAGTCTATAAATTTATGCGCGTTTTCGACATTTTCGGCGTCTTTGGGAATTGCCCAAGCATCTATCCAAAGATTTGTACCTTCCTTCGGTACAACAAAATCCAAGTCTTTATTTTTAAGCATCATCATTAACGCTTCGCCGGAATATACCACGCCTAATGCCGCTTTGCCGGAAATTAATTTATCTTTTGCATCGTCCAAAACATACGCTTGCACCAACGGTTTTTGCGCTATCAGCATATCCCGCGCCTGTATGATTATAGTTTCTTCAGTTTCGTTCAAACTGTACCCCAATATTTTCAACGGTATCATAAGTGCATCTCTTGCAGAATCCTGCATTAAAATTTTTCTTTTATATTTTTCGTTCCAAAGTATTTTCCAACTGTTCACAGGTTCGGTAACCATATTTTTATTGTACATTATGCCGACAGTTCCCCAACAATACGGCACTGAATATTTGTTCCCATAATCAAAAGTCCAAGATTGTTCAAAAAATTTTTGTCCGATATATTTTTTGGCATTAGGCAATTTTTCAAAGTCCAAAGGCTGAATTAAATTATTGTAAATCATTTTTTGAATCATATAATCCGACGGGCAAATTACATCATAATGCATTGCGCCGGACGAAATACGCGGGTACATAGTTTCATTTGTGTCGTATTCGTCATAAATAACTTTTATGCCGGTTTCTTGCTCAAATATTTGAATTGTCTTTGGATCTAAATAATCGCTCCAGTTGTAGACGTAGAGAAATTCTTCTTTTTTGTTTTCTTCAGATACACCGCAACCACATATCAAGAAACAGGAAATGAACATCAAGAGTAATGAAAATTTTTTTAACAGGTACATTATTACACTTCCTTTACAAGGATAAAATATCAGTGGTACAAAAATAAAAATCTCTAAAATTAGCTTTATAAGTATCTCCATCACAACCACCAGCCCCCCATGTAATATCAACTAAATAATATTGGGAATTAATTTTTACAGCATTCCAAGCATGATCACTTTGTCTTGGGATAACTCCAGGAACAAATCCTTCACCTTTTGAATAACCTATTACATATTCTGCTTCTAATCCTAAAGAATTACACATTGTTTCAAAAATATAAGCATATCCGGCACAAACCCCTTTTCCTTTATTATAAGTTCCTAATTCTGTATAATCTATTCCTCCGTGATG
>CAJOGS010000162.1 GCA_905234045.1 uncultured Selenomonadaceae bacterium
GTCGGAAATTTTGAAGTCCTGCGCGAAGAAAAAGTCGGCGCAACCATCGGCGGCGAATTAATTTTTAATGCTGTTATGGCGTTGGTAATTTCGTGGGTACTGATTATTTTGTACATTGCTTACAGATTTGAATTTAAATTCGGTATCGCCGCAGTTTTGGCGTTGATTCACGATGTTTTAATAGTATTGGCGGTTTTCTCGTTTACGCAGAAACAAATTGATTCATCATTCGTGGCGGCACTTTTAACGATTGTCGGTTACTCGATTAACGACACGATTGTTATTTTTGACAGAATCAGAGAAAATTTGAAATTGCACTTTAGGCGCGGCAGTGATGTTGGCGAAATTGTCAACCGCTCGGTTTACCAAACTTTGACGCGCTCATTTTACACAGTCTTTACTTGTTTATTTACAACTTTGGCGTTGTACTTCTTCGGCGGCGACACGACTAAAGATTTTGCCTTTGCATTAACTGTTGGTTTTATCAGCGGTTGCTATTCTTCAATTTTCATTGCGGGTCCATTGTGGTTGACGCTTAGAAATTGGAAAAAATAATTTGTTGGAAGTAGGAAAAATTATGTACATTGGAAAAAAATTACGCAGATTAATAGCGGTATCAGTTGCAGTCGGTGCATTAATTTTTCCGCCGCCATTAGACAATTTTAATTTTGTTTCGACAGTTCAAGCTAAAATTAAAATTTATACCGGCGTTGATGCTTGAGTTCAAGGTGATTTGATAAAGCTAAGGAACTCGGCTGGAATGGCTAAAACTTTTTGTATATCTTGCAAAAAATTTTTGAACGTGATAATATTTCAGCGTGAAATATAGATAAAAAAAAATCACAATAGAAAATACTTTCCATAGCTATCGCAAGGCGCAAAAAACCCCCAAGACCTCTGGACAAGGTTACTTGGGGGTTGCGTCTACTAGAAACGCGATTTTTTGGAATTACCGCCGGTTATAGAGGAACTTTTCAACCGCCTTTATCAAAAAATATGATACGACGTTCGTTCCTACTGTGATTAAAAAATTAAAAATACTTTCCATTAATTATCGCCTCCTTCCTTACCGCTTTTCAGGAAGTGCTCGGAGGTAACGCTTAAATTTAATATATAAAAATTTTTTGTCAATTTTAAAGCCTCTGCAGATTTTGCAAAGGCTAAAAATAAATTTAAAGGAAGTTTATATGGAAAAAAAATGGCAGATAAAAACAGACGACGCGGCGCAGGTTAAAAAACTTGCGGCAGAAGTCGGAATAGACGAATTGACGGCGAAAGTATTAATACATCGCGGAATAATTGACGCTGATGCCGCCAATAAATTTTTGAATGCAGACACGGCGCAGGAATTTTACGACCCGTTTTTAATGCGCGGAATGGAAGACGCGGTTGACAGAATAATTTTGGCGATTGAGGGCGAAGAAAAAATTTGCGTGTATGGCGATTACGACGTTGACGGCATGAGCGGCGTTTCACTGCTGACACGCGCACTTAAAAATTTCGGCGCAAATGTTGAGTTTTATATTCCCGAACGTACTGAAGGTTACGGCATAAATGTTCCCGCGCTCAAAAAAATTATTTCCGGCGGCGCGTCGCTTTTAATTTCGGTTGACTGCGGAATTTCCAACGCCAAAGAAATTTCAGCCGTCGCAGGGCAAATTGATTTCATCATTACCGACCACCATTTGCCCGCGCTTGAGGTAATTAATCCTGAAGAAGTTGTGGCTGTCATTGATCCGCACCAACCTAAATGCAACTATCCCGATAAAAATCTTTGCGGCGCGGGCGTGGCGTTTAAAATCTGTCAAGGCGTCGCGCAGGAATTGCAAAATTGCAATTTCGCAGATTACAAAAAAGATATTGAACTTGCCGCGCTTGCAACCGTCGCCGACCTTGTACCGCTTACCGGCGAAAACAGAAAAATTGTTCGTCTCGGTTTAAATAAAATGTCTTTAACTGATTGCATTGGCTTGAAGGCGTTGCTGAAAGTTTCAGGCTTTGAAGATAAAAAAATTTCGTCTGAAAATGTGGCGTTTCAAATTGCGCCGCGTCTAAATTCTGTCGGACGTTTGAAATCTGCAAAAATCGGCGCGGAATTGTTATTGACAGATGATGCAGAAAGAGCCGCCGAAATTGCGGAAGAACTTGACGCAGCCAATATTGAACGCAAAAATATTGAGAAAAAAATTTTTGTGGAGGCTGAAGAAAAAGTTCAAGTCCTGCGCGACGAAAAAGGCGGCGATCTTTGGACGCTTGTTGTTGCAGATAAAAATTGGAATGCCGGAATTGTCGGCTTGACTGCCTCGAAACTTGCAGAAAAATATTCTCTGCCGTCGATTGTCATTTCTGAAGGCAATTTAATTTCTCGCGGCAGTTGCAGAAGTATTCCCGCGCTCCACATTAAAAACGCGCTCGACACAATGGCGGATTTATTCGACAATTATGGCGGACATTCGCAGGCGGCGGGCTTTTCTATTCCTACAAAAAAAATTCCGGAATTTAAACGCCGTTTTGATTCCTACGTAAAAGAACACGTCAAGGACGAAGATTTTCCGCCCGTCGTTGAAATTGATTCACTGATTCACCCCGCGCAAATTACAATGAAAACTGCTGAAGAATTTGAAAAATTGCAACCGTGCGGCATTTCCAATCCTGAACCGGTTTTAGCGTGTCGAAATGTGCGTTGCAATTCGGCGAAAATTATCGGCGCGGATAAAAGCCATTTGAGTTTTGTTATTTTATCTGACAGCGCGGAAAATCCAAACGTAAAAGCAATTTCATTCGGCACGGCGGCACTTGCAAACGTCGTTGAAAATTCGCTTGTCGATATAATTTTTCAGCCGACAATCGACATTTGGCAGGACGAAATTTATTTAAAATGTTTCGTCAGCAACATTACGCCGAGCGGCGATAAAAATATTTTGACGCGGGAAATTTTAGCCGAAGTTTATAAATTTTTAAAAACCGACAAAGAAAAAATTTTGAATATGCACGCGCTTACCGAAAAATTTAATAACTCTGCAACTCAAAATTTTTCGGTTTACCAAATGTTTACCGCAATTAATATTTTTCAAGAACTTGGACTTTTGAAAATTGGCGAAAATCAAAAATTTGAATTGCCCGCCGCGTCGAAACGCAATCTAGAAAATTCGAGGACGTTCAGACTTAATGGAAAATAAAATTTTATTGGTACTTTGCTTATTGTTATTTTTTTTCTGCAACTGGTTAATCCCTGTCACAGACCCGACTGAAAACTGCTACGCGCTGACAGCTAAAGAAATGCTTGAAGCGGGCGATTATTTTTCACCGCGCATTTATGGAAATTTCTGGTACGACAAGCCGATATTTTTTTATTGGGAAATACTTTTGGCGTACAAAATTTTCGGTGTAAATGAATTTGCGCTGAGATTTTTTCCGGCGTTATTCGCAACTGTCGGCGTATTTCTGACATATTTTTTTGCAACAAAAATGTATAACAAAAAAATCGGATTCACGGCGGCAATAATATTGGCTACTGCGCCTGAATATTGGTACATTTCGCACGCAATTATTACAGATATGACTTTGTTTTGCGCCATTTCAACAACGCTGATGACATTTTATTTTGCGTATACCGAGAAAAAGCCAAAACTTTTGTATGTGGCATTTGCGGCGACGGGCGTTGCAGTTTTAACCAAAGGACCAATCGGAATTTGCTTGCCGGGCTTGATAATTTCATTATTTTTGTTGGGGCAAGGCGATTTAAAATATTTACTGCGCGGCGAAATTTTAAAAGGCGCGGTACTGATGGCGGCGATAATTTCGACGTGGTATTTGCCAATGTACATAATTCACGGGCAACAATTTTTGACAGACTTTTTGGGCGTGCATAATTTTTTACGCGCCACAGTTTCCGAGCATCCTGAAACTGACGTTTGGTATTATTATTCAGCGGTTTTCTTGATAGGTTTTGCATTTTGGACTTTGCCTGTATTCACAATCAGAAAACTTCCTGCACTGGACACGAAACGGCGATTTTTAATCATTTGGGCGGTAACAGTCTTTGTGGTCTTTCAATCATTCGCCACGAAGTACCCGACCTACACTTTGCCATATATGATGCCGCTGGCGATTCTGTTCGCAGGATTTTTTGTCGAAAAAGAAAAATTATTTGGCAGTATAACGGCGGCAATGGTGATTTTTTTGACAGTCGGAACATTCGTTGGAATTAATATTTGCGAAAAAAATTCACATAAGGCAACCGCCGAAACAATAATGCCGCTGGTTGATGAAAATACTTGCGTTGTAAGTTACGGGCGCGGTTATGCCGGCAGTTTGGTATTTTACAGCGGCTTGAATGTTTACCGCCTTGAAACTTACGAAAATATAAAAAAATTGAAACCGTCAAATATGAAATGGACGACAACAAATGTAATGCCGTTCATGGATTTTGAAGAGTTGCCGACTGACAAAAAAATAATTGCGGTAGTCGAAAAGAAATCTGAGCAAAAATTTTTTGAGTTGGCAAAAGGAAATTGGCGACTTATCGAAGAATTGCCGAATTACAGAGTAGTTGTTAGGGACTAGTGGATAGTGGTTAGGTTTTAGTGGCTATGGTCTGTTGAAAAAATCAATTTTACTGATGTGATTTAGTTAATGAAATTTTTTTATTTTTTTAAATGTACTTTCTTTTTTCCAAAGCAAAAAAAGAAAGTACCAAAGAAAAAGTGCTTAAATGAATCCGCAAAGCTGCTGGAATGTCGCACGCTCTTAGAGGCTGTTGGTAAAATCAAAAATGCTACAAATTAAAAAATTTGAGAGTTGGAATTACCCAACCTTCAGCAAATGTCTTTCTGTTGGACTACCCGCG
>CAJOGS010000163.1 GCA_905234045.1 uncultured Selenomonadaceae bacterium
GCGATATATTGGGCTTTATTACTTTCCATTTCTTTTAAGATTGTTTGCAACTTTTCTATGGGATTCATTTTATAACAGTCCTTTCAGGACTATCATAAATTTTTTTTCCCTTTTCGTTAAGTTAATGCCATTGCCCATTATGGGTACAAACTTTTAGAAAAAGTTTTCTGAACTCCCACGATTAAAATCGCGGGGTTCTCGGGACTAGTGAACTATTATCCACTTCATTACCGAGCTATCCCCGTAGTTCCTACGGTTCATTTGTACGTATGCACTAGCACTTTATAACTTTGCAAGGTCTTTAAATTGCACAGAGGTCGGTACAAGCAACCTGTTTCTTGCCGGGTTACCTACCGCCCCGAAGGACACTGGATTTTCGATTTCAGTAACCGTCATCGCAAGACTTCCCCTTTCTTCAATTTTTTTTACTGCAATAATGATTTAGGAACTTTTTTGAAAAGTTGTGAAGAAAAAAAGTTAAATGAGGAACAAAGCCATTACCAAATATCCCAAATACATACAATCATTATTTAGAAAAAACTTTCTTGCCTTCAAAATAAGTTGCTTGAGTTTTAGCCTCGTGAATTTCTTCAACTGGGCAAGTCAGTACGTCCTTATTCACAAGCAAGAAGTCAGCATATTTGCCAACTTTTACGCTACCGCGCTCGTTTTCAATGAACATTTGTTTTGCAACGTTAATTGTTAAAGCTGTAAGTGCTTGTTCAGGTGTTAAAAGTTCCTCACTCCACCAAGCGTTTGAATTTTCGGGATAGTAAACGCCTGTAACTGCAATTTCCATAATATCAAAAGGATCGTCAGAACTGCCGGAAAGTGCCGGAAAATCTGAATGTGAAGAAATATTCACGCCGTTATCGAAATATGACTTCATAGGATAGCCCTTGTCTTTCAAGCCTTCGGGAAGTATTTTAAGCAACTCCGCCTGTAATTCGTCCTCTGCATGATGCCAAAGCATACCTTCAGTAACGTAAATATTATGCTCCGCCATACGTTTATAATCCTCCGCGTAGACGTTATAGACGTGTACAAGCGTGTTTCTCATTTCGTCTTTACCGCCATTGATGAAAGAATTTACAACACGATTAACACCCTTATTGCCCATAACGTGAACATGCATTGTTAAACCTTTTTCGTTGACTTTGCGCGTTATGTCAGTAAGTTCTTCTTCAGTCCAGTTTGGTATACCTTGATGCCCGTCGAGATAAAGCGGCTCAATAAATCCTGTACCACTTTCAACTGTGCCGTCCATAAAAAGTTTTATCCAGTTTGGTTTTACGTGAGTGGAAGTAAATTTTTTGGCGTCTTCAGCCTTAGCCAAAATTTCGTCTACATTCATCCAACTTTCAATTTCGTAAGTCAAGCCCAGTACAAAATTCATATCGCCCGCCTTGTCCATTTCCTGCGCGGCTTGATAAAAATTGGTGTTGCTGAAAACGGTTGACCAGCCGTCAAGGTACATCGTGTAACCTTCGGATAATAATTGCTCTTGAATTTTCGACATAATGGATTTTGCAATGTCAATGGAATACAATTTTTCATTATCCAAAAATGAACGCACGTAAGTTCCGGCTTGTTCCTTCAAAAAACCTGTAGGCGTGCCGTCATCACCAAAAACAATTTCGCCGCCGCGTATTTCAGATTTTAATACATTGCCGTTTTCGTCCATAATCCCCGCGTTGACAAGTGCAAGCGTATTAGCAAGCCCTTTGTGTCCTTCCTCGTCTGCAAAATAAATTGGAATGTCATTGCAAATAGCGTCTAACTGTTGACGGGTAGGCATATTTTGGGGGAAATTTATCATATTCCAGCCAAAACCAAAAATAACCGTTGAGCCGATGTCCTTCGCCTTTTTCACAGCATCAGGAACTATTTCCGTTAAAAATTTTTCAACGCTGTCTTCTCTGTCAATAATCGTACCGACTGCTTGGATACTGTGTCCCAACGAATAATGAGCGTGTCCATTGCCGCAACCGGGCATAACTAAACCTTTGCCGGTGTAGTCAATAATTTCTGTTCTGCCCTGTTCAATAAATTTTTCTGCGCCCGCCTTGTCGCCGACGTAAATAAATTTACCGTCCTTAACTGCAAACGCCTCTACAATTTTATTATCTTCTGAAGTAAAAACTTTGCCGTAAACTACCAAATCAGCTTTACTGCTGCCGCTTGCCGTATTTTCGCCGCAACCTGACACAAAAAATCCAAATGCCGCCATTGATGACAATTTTATAAAATTTCTGCGATTTAACACATTGTCACCTTCAAAAAATTTTTTTAATTTTTATGTTACTTGCCAGCCTTGAAAGTTGCGATTCTTTTTGCAACGTTGGCTTTAATGTTGTTGTAATAAAAAGTATAGTCGCTTTCGTGTCTGCCGTCCGGTCCAAAAAATTCGGTTGCAACAGCGGCAAGTTCGGGCGGCATTGGCTCAATTTGGGCGTTTGTTAAAATAACTCCGCGTTCAGGAATAACTTGTGCGTCCGCTCCAACGTCGCCAATTACAAATTGAGTTTGTTCTTCATTCAGCATAAGGGAGCCTAAATTTTCGCTTGTCGGTGCATAAGTGCCGTCAAGTTTCCAATTCAGCGGGTTAATACTGATTGCGTTTGGATAAAGTACGCAGGTTTTAACGTTGTTCTCAACATTTCCTTTGCCTTCGGTGTTCCAACTGATAATAACTCCCGTGTCACTTTCGCCGCTTGCAAATTTCAAATGTGGGTTAGCGTCAAGGTCGTCTTTTGTAACAGCGTAACCAATTACATAAGCTGCAACCATTCTTGAATAATATTCAGGGTGTTCTTTGAAATATTTTTTCAGCACGAGCTTAGAAATTGCCGAGCCTTGAGAATGACTTGCAAGGATGAACGGACGCCCGTTATTGTAATTCTCAAAATAATAATCAAGCGCGGCGGTTATATCTTCGTAAGGTATGCCGGAAAGTGCCGCATCTCCGTTGCCGTCTCTTCTCCAAACTTCACCCGCGTATTTCAAACTTGATTGACGATAAAATGGCAAAAATACGTTAGTTGACTCTTCAAACGCGCTTGCATTCGTTGCATATTGAAACGGCGCACTTTCTACCATTTCGGGTTCGTCCATCGCCGCGTAGTTGGGAGCACCTTCATCAAAGCCCATGTACTCCGTTGCAAGAATGTAGAATGTGTCAACGTCTTTAGTTATTTCCGGGATTTGATACCAACTGCTTTTCTGCGAATAGTCAGGCGTGTTTTTTACGGTTTTTTCTACAGTTTTTTCTGCGGTATTATCTCCGCAACCTGTGAGCGATAACGCAATTACTAACGCAAACGCCATACTTAAAAATTTTTTCATACAAAAAACCTCCTAAAATTTAATTTTCATAAACATAACCAACGAATTTAAATTTTGAATGTTTAAATCTTTGTGACAGATACAACCATTTGAATTTAATTCCATAGTTTGGCGATTATTGACATAATATTTTCCCCAGTGCGGAATAAATTCATTGTTTGGATTTCCTGTCGCCGCAAATGCTGACCACGACGCTTGAATTTGTTTTACTAAATTTTGTGCAGGATTCGGCTCAAAATAATCAGGAGCGTTAAAAGTATACGACAAATTGCTGCGTGACACCACACAAATTTTTAATTTCAATTAATCAGAGATACCATAAAATTTATAAAGTTCCTGACGTTTTTCTTCATTTTCCGTTACTTCCATTACTTCGGCATTTCTTTTGTCTTTGAGTAAAAAATTTATCAATTTGGCAAATTTATTTTCCCCTTCAGCTTTGCCAATCTCAATTCCGAGTTCTTTGGCTTCACGCATCGAATTTTCAAAAGCGTAGCACAT
Organism: uncultured Selenomonadaceae bacterium; assembly: GCA_905234045.1. Lineage (GTDB taxonomy): Bacteria > Bacillota > Negativicutes > Selenomonadales > Selenomonadaceae > Quinella. The sequence continues at coordinate 3,847 of CAJOGS010000163.1, forward strand.
ATTGATTTCCTCCTCCTTTTTTTCAACTTTTATTTTTGAGTTTGTGACGACGTTTATCAAATTTACCGTCTCAAAATCCACTTTTTCAAAACGTTTGTAATCCTTCATCCAACTCAAATTTTTGTCTTTCTGATGTTTGATAAATTGCATTGCACTTCCTAAGCCCGTTTTAAATTTCTCAAATTCTAAGTCAGAAATTTCACTCGGCGATATTAAATTGATTTTATAATCCGGCACGAATGTCAATAATTTCTCATTTTTTATTGAAAACATTTCGTGCAGACTGCACGGCGCATCCCATTCTCCCGCTCCAAAATCTACTACCAACGTTATGACCGGAACTAACTTATCTGTTTTCCGAAATCCTGACAAAAATTCTTATGCGCTCATTGCCGTTTTGTTTTTCTTGTATGATTTTTTCGCTCTTTCTACCTGTCTCGCATAATTTAAAGCGTCATATAAACAATTTTTAACAGGCATTGCATAATGTATTTTGCTTTGCTCCTCTATACCGAGAATCATATATATTGCCTCTTCATCTTGCTTGCAATTCCAATATTTTAAAACGTCTCGGAACTTCTGCACCGGTTCGCTTAAATTTTCTCCATACGGCAATATTATTTCTGTCGTGTCCATTTCTTTCAATTCTTCCGCTTTTATTACTTGTTCGCCGTCATAAACGTAGAAATTAAAAGCGTCTGCAAAAATCGTGTTTTTACTCAAATATTTTTTCGTTACCGTGTCTATTTTCCCCATCACTACCACCTTTATTTTTTTTATTATATCAAAAATTTTTTTTGATAGTAAATTTTTTAACTAAATTTCTTCTAAATATGGAAAGTTTTTACTTAAAGGGCTAAAATTTGCAAAAATGTTCCAACGACGGGCAATGGCATTAACTTAAGCGACACGGTAATTAAAGCTAACTGGATAAATGTAACGGCAATTTCGTTGAAAGAGTCGGTTGTATCTTATCGGATGAA
>CAJOGS010000164.1:0-1023 GCA_905234045.1 uncultured Selenomonadaceae bacterium
TTGAGAGTCTGTTAAATCTGTCGGATATCTTTTTCGTTTTAAATAATCTAGTTTCATAGTTTCAGTCTACCATTTTTTCTCTGTGAAAACAACTTCTTAGCATTGCGAAAATAGTAGCTAGTGGACAGCAGATAGAGCGGTAGTCACTAACCGTTAGTGCGTGTTGAAAAATTGATTGAAATTGCTGACGAATAAAATTTTGTTCGATGATAACGAAAAACTAGGATGGCGCACAGGACGTGCGAGCAAATGCTCTTATTCATCGCATTTGCAGGGCGGTGCGTTTTTTTCGCGGACGAAAAAACAGCACCGCAAAACGTCTTTTCTTTTTGGTACTTTTTCTTTGGACGAGCAAAGAAAAAGTACGTTCAATATATAAAAACTTTCAACAAAAAATTTGATAACAGACTTTTTCAACACGCACTAGTAGTGTTTTTTTTAATAATTGCCTTGAATAATTCTGTTTTCAAAATTTTTATATACCGAACTTAATTTTTTTTGAAAAGACAAAAAAAGATTTTACCAAAACGCACTGATATAATTTAGCACATATATCTTTGCTTTGTCCATACTGCCGGATTCAAATTAGCTTACAGCAAATTCATAATAAAAAAACTAGGGCGTGTTGAATATTTCAAAAATCCGCAAAGTGCGGCAGTATAGGGGCTAAGGACTAGGGGCTAGGGACAGCTTTGCGGATTCTTTAAAAGCACTTTTTCTTTGGTACTTGCGCGGAAAAAAGAAAGTACATTTAAGAACATTTCAGTAACTACATTTCATCAGTAAAATTTAATTTTTTCAACACGCCCTATGGTCTGTATGTAAAGTAATTAAAAAGTAGACTGAGAACAGTAAAGTTGGTACGCGCACGGATGATTTGTAGTTTGATAGTGGTATAGTTTTTACTACCGCACTATCAAACTACTTTTTCGCAATGCAAAAACAAAGTACTTTAAAAAAAAATTCAACTAATAAGATTTTACCAACATACTAAAACGCCCTAAAAAATTTTTTTAGTTTCTT
>CAJOGS010000164.1:1052-5824 GCA_905234045.1 uncultured Selenomonadaceae bacterium
TTCCCAATGGGGAGCGGGTAAATCCCCCGCCGTTATCACCCCCTCCGGGGTTCAATGTTGTTCAAGGAGGATTTCTTATGGCTTACTCAATTAATTCTAATGTTCTTAACCTAATTCAAAATCAGGGTCAGCTTTATTCAGGCAAAGGACGCTTTGTAAATAATCAACTTAATCCGCTTAACAAGCAAAACACAAATCTTGCTCAACAATCAAGCAACAATTTTAATCTGAATCTTTCAACTGAAGGACTTGACGCGCTTCAAAAGCAAACTACAACTGACGATATTGACACAAGCATTTTTGCTACAAATAAGGAACTTTCGCCAAAGGCTCAAGCGTTTCTTGAAAAACTGCAGGAAAAATACGGCGAAAATTACGATTTCTTTGTTGCAGATAATGTTGACGATCCGCAGGCTTTAACCGCAGGTTCTACAAAAAATTATTCTGTAATTTTCAGCAGTGATGAAATTGAAAAAATGGCTGATGATGAAGAATACGCTAATGATATTCTCGGCAAAGTTGATGACGCCGTAAAATCTTTTGATGAAATTATCGAAAAGGCTAATCTTGAGGGCAAGGCGCAATTCAGTAATCTTGCAATTTCATTTGACAGCGACGGCAATACAAAACTTTTTGCCACTCTCGAAAAACTTTCTGAAAGTCAACAGGAACAGCTTGACGCGGCTAAAGAACGCGCCAAAGAATCCGATGAAACTGAAAAACCTGCAACATTTTCTCTTACTGCCGATGATACAGAAAGTTTACTGGAACAACTTTACAACGTGAATTGGGATAAAATTTTTGTAAGTTAATAATTAATTTGACATAAAAAAATTTTTGAGCGGCGGAAGTCGTTCGTTTTTTGAATAAAATAAAAAATAGATGTTAGAAAAATTTCTAACATCTATTTTTGTTTGCGATTGCCGTAATTGTAAGCGGCATTCCCGCAAGTGCAACTTGCCGCATGACTGCGCCACATTCAAATGCAGATTTTGGCATACCGTAAACTGCTGAGGACGCTTCATCTTGTCCTAAAGTTGTTGCGCCTTGATTTCGCATTTCCAGTAAACCTGCCGCGCCGTCGTGTCCAATGCCTGTTAAAATGACTCCTAACGCCGCGTCACCGACTAATTCTGCAACCGAGAAAAATAAAATATCGACTGCAGGTCGGCAGGAATGTACAGGCGGAGCCATAAAGCATTTTATTTTCAAATCGTCGCCGCTTTTAACCAGTTTCATATGAATACCGCCCGGCGCAATGTACGCCCAATTTTGCCGAATCGTTTCGCTGTCTTCTGCTTCTTTAACCGTCAGTATACTTTCGCGGTTCATTCTGTCGGCAAACATTTTTGAAAATCCCGCCGGTATATGTTGTACTATAACTATTGGAGGGAGTGGCGGACGCAACTTTGGTAAAATTGCCGCCAACGCCTCAACGCCGCCGGTTGATGAGCCTATTGCTATAAGTTCGATTTTTTTTATCAATGTCACCGCCTCCCTTTGTAGTTGGATAGTTGGATAGTGGTATAGTGGTATAGTTTGATAGCAAATTACTAACACACTACCGCACTACCGCACTATCGCACTATCTCGGCTTTGCAAAAATCATTCTGCCGGCTGAAGTTTGCAACGCTGAAGTAACTTCAACTGAAATTGTCCGGCTTAAATATCTGTGTCCGTTTTCAATAACAATCATTGTGCCGTCGTCAAGATACGCCACGCCTTGACCGGGTTCCTTGCCGTCGCGGACAACTTGAACTTTCATAGTTTCGCCGGGTATCACAACCGCTTTAACTGCATTTGATAAATCGTTGATATTTAAAACTTCGACGCCGCGCAGTTGTGCAACTTTGTTTAAGTTAAAATCGTTGGTAATAATTTTTCCGCCAATTTTTTGAGCAAGTCTCACTAATTTTGAATCAACTTCGTGAATGTCGTCAAAATCAATATTCATAACTTCGACTTCAAGCGGCGATTCATCTTGAATTTTTTGCAAAACGTCAAGCCCGCGCCGACCGCGTACACGCCGCAAACTGTCAGCCGAATCCGCTATGTGTTGCAATTCTTCCAAAACGAAGACCGGAATTAACAATTTACCTTCAAGAAATCCTGTTTTGCAAATGTCAGAAATTCGCCCGTCAATTATAACGTTGGTATCCAAAATTTTATAATTGGAATGGGGCGAAACATTTTCTTTGACAAGATTAACTTTGTGCGGAACTTCTTCGGAATTAATTTCTTCAACAGTTTTTTCAGTCTCAAAATTTTCATCTGATGAAATTTCCTTTTGATTTTTATCACGATTACGCAAAATTTCTTTCAAAGTTTTTGGTACACTTGAAAAACTGGACGTAATTTCTTTACGTTTTTTTATCGTTATACGAATCCCCAAAGTTCCCAAAACTATACTGAAAACAATCGGGATATAATCTCCGACGAACGGTATTCTTGCAAAAGCATTGCCCAATAAATCAGCAATTATAAGTCCTATTGCCAAACCGACTGCGCCGGCAATTACGTCGTGAATTGGCATTTTACTAAGTTGCTTTTCTACAAATGCTGTAAAAGTTCCGAGTTTATTAATTAAATACGGCGAAATGAACCAACCTATAACGCCGCCGATTAACGCGCCGACAAATATACAAGTTGCGCCTGCAACTGTCAGCTTAAAAAATCCTAAATTCGTTTGAAAAAATTCCGTTGAAATGTACTTTGTGAAATACGGGCTTGCCAAATTAGAAAGTGCGCCGCCCGCTATCATTAGAGTTAGAACTATAAAAAATTTTATTACCTTATCGAGCATTAAACTTCACCTTCTTTTTTGGGAATAAGAGCCGAAAATTTTAAAATTTCGGCTCCAAATTCCCGACAATTAAGCCGGAGTTTTTATAATAAGTGCAATGAAAATTAAATCTTCGTCGCCGATACTTTCAATACCGTGCATACCGCCGTCGCCGCAAAAAGTTGTTTCGCCAACTCCGACTTCATAATATTTGTCGTTATCGTTGTATTTCGCCTTTCCCTGCAAAATGTGGTAAGTTTCTGAATTGCCGTAATGGTAATGTGCGCCAATCGACGCGCCGGGCGGAATTACAACTTTTGCGAACATTTGGCACTGTCCAAGCATTTCTTTCGGTGTCAAAAGATGTGTAATTTGAATTTCGCCTTTGCCGCCGGCTTTATTTTGTGCTTTAACAGTTTCGCCTTTGATAATTGCCATTTTTTCTACCTCCTTCAATCAGTTGTCAGCTAATTAAAAAAATTATTTTTTATTGACTTCAGCTAAAAATCTTTTAACTGCATCTTGCCAAGTAGGAAGGCGTTTAAATCCTGCGTCGTCCAAAGATTTCTTGCTGAGTCTTGAATTTAAAGGACGTTTTGCAGGTGTAGGATAATCTGATGTAGGAATTTTTTCGACAGTCATTTCTCTATCGGCTTGCTTGAAAATTTCTTCGGCAAATTCCGCCCAACTGCAAAAACCTTCGTTAGTTGCGTGGTAAATACCGTATTTTTCAGATTTAATCATATCAACCAAAAGCGGCGCAAGATCTGCCGTATAAGTCGGGCTTCCGACTTGGTCATCAACCACGCTGATTTTTTTGCGGCGTTTATCGAAATTCAGCATAGTTTTGACAAAATTTTTGCCGTTAATTCCAAATACCCAACTGATTCTGACAATAAAATAATTCCTTACCATAGCAATAACAGAATCTTCGCCGAGTAATTTACTTTTGCCGTAAATATTTTGTGGAGCTTTTTCATCTGAAACTTCGTACGGCGTTTCACCTTCGCCGCCGAAAACATAATCGGTGCTGACATAAAGCATTTTTGCGCCGACTTCGCGGCAGGCTTCGGCAATTTTGCGCGTGGCAAGTCCATTTGCAGTTAAAGCAAGTTCTGCCTCTTCTTCGGCTTTATCGACGGCGGTATAAGCCGCGCAGTGAATTACGGCGTCAGGCTTTTTTTCCAAGATAAAATTTTTTGCACTTTCGGGATCGCTTAAATCAATTTCTTTTCGAGTTGTACCGATAAAACTTTCGCCGCGACGCTCCAACTCTTTGACAACGTCAAAGCCGAGTTGTCCGGTTATTCCTGTTACCAATATCATCTAAAAAAATTCACCTTACCTTATTTCTTCCACGTCTTCGGGGTGTTTTTTAATGTATTCAATGTAGTTTTGACATTCTTCCTCAAAATTTTTGTTTTCTTCTGCCAAAAGTTGAGGCACCATCATTGCAACTGCACAAATACGACCAATTTCATGCGGCTGGAAAGTTTTTACCAAATGATTGATAGTTTTGACAGATTCAGCCAAAATTTCAGCGTCGTATTGTGCAAAACGGTTCAAATTAATCATATCAAACATTTGCTGTTCCAAAGGAGACCAGCCGAGTGCAATACCTGCGTTTGAACGCGGGTATTGTCCGTGAATGTCAATATCTTCATTAACGTCCTCAATTTCGGGAATGTACAAGTCTTCTTCGTCTTCAAAACGTGGCTGCGGTTTTCTCATAAAATTTTCCTCCATTATATTTTTTTGGATACCGTCATTAGTATATACTCAAAAATTATTTTACGCAAGTTTAGCGCGTAGTGGTGTGTAGTGGGGTAGTTGTTAGGGCGTGTTGAAAAAGTCTGTTATCAAAATTTTTTTTGAAAGTTTTTATATCTTTAAAGTACTTTTTCTTTGTCTTGTCAAAGAGCAAACGCTCCTACTCGTCGCCTTTGCAAGTACAGCAAATGCTCGTACTCCTCGCATTTGCAAGAAAGAC
>CAJOGS010000165.1:0-4758 GCA_905234045.1 uncultured Selenomonadaceae bacterium
CTAAAGATTTTGAAATTAAAACTGTCATTTCAGAAGCCTTTATTATAATTTCTCATTTTCATACCTTACTAAAACGCTTGTGAAAACACCTTCTAAAATTTTTATATTTTGAACGTACTTTTTCTTTGTCTTGTCAAAGAAAAAGTACAGCAAATGCTCGTACTCCTCGCATTTGCAAGAAAGACGCTTTTTGCGGTGCTGTTTTTTCGTCCGCGAAAAAAACGCACCGCCTGAGCCGCGCGTCCTGCGCGGCATCTTAGTTTTTCGCTATCATCGAACAAAATTTTATTCGTGAATCAGCAGTAGCGCAGATTCCATTAATTTTTCAACAGCCCCTAATTAACACTTAATAAATTTTTTAAATTGAATCAAATAGTTTGGCAGTGTTTATTTTATACTCAACTATCAAACTATAACAGGAGGTTTTTAAAAATGGAAAAAACTTTGGTATTGATTAAACCGGATGCATTTGGAAAAAATCATTGCGGCGACATTTTGAAACGCTACGAAGATGAAGGCTTGAAAATTGTTGCGGCGAAAGTTATGCAGATGGATAAAAAAATTGCGGCGATTCACTACGCAGAACACGTTGAAAAGCCATTTTATCCCGACCTTGTGGAATTTATGACAAGTGCGCCTTTAATGGCGTTGGTACTCGGCGGCGAAAATGTTATTGCGCGTGTTCGTGAAATTAACGGCGCAACTAATCCTGCAAAGGCGGCTGAAGGTACAATCAGAAAACTTTATGCGGAAAGTGTCACCAAAAACGCGGTTCACGCTTCAGACAGTCCCGAAAGTGCCGCACGTGAAATTAAAATTTTCTTCAGCGAAATTGAACAGTTTGGAGCGTAAGCAATGAAAATTTATACAAAAACCGGCGACGCGGGCGAAACTTCACTTTTTACCGGCGAAAGAATCGGCAAGGATACGCCGCGCGTTGCTACTTACGGTGCGATTGATGAGGCTAATTCTGCATTGGCAATGGCGCGGGCTTTTTCTGAAATTCCCGAAGTCAGACAAAAAATTTTTGACTTGCAAAAAATTCTTCCAAATTTAATGGCGGATTTGGCAAGTTTGAACCGTCCGGCACTGATAAAATCTGATGATGTTCAACAACTTGAAGAAGAAATGGATCAAATGGATAAAAATTTGCCGCCGTTGAAAAGTTTCGTAATTCCCGGCAATTCAAAGGCGGGCGCAATGTTGGATATGGCGCGAACAATCATCAGACGCGCAGAAAGAAATTATTACGCGCTGTCACATTTTGAAGCGGTACATTCTGTGGACGGCTTATTTTTAAATCGGCTGTCGGATTATTGTTTTATGTTAATGCGCGTTGAAGATTATTTTGTAGAAAAAAAATCGGCGATGCTTGTTTAGTGGTTAGGGACTAGGGTTTAGGGACTAGGGAATAGGGATTGAAAAAAATCCCTTTATCCCCTTGCCCTTTGCCCCTTTTTAGGTATTGGTTATGGAACTTGAAAAAAAAGAGAACGGCGCAGTAAAAGATTTAACTGAAGGCGAACCTGCGAAACTGATATTTTATTTTACGTTGCCGCTGTTGGCGGGAAATATATTTCAGCAACTTTTTGGATTTGTCGATACTCTGATAGTCGGCAGATTTTTAGGCGTCGAGGCGTTGGCGGCTGTCGGTTGTACAGGAAGTTTAATGTTTCTGATGTTGGGCTTTGTAATGGGCGCAACAAGCGGATTTTCGATTTACACGGGGCAAAGATTCGGCGCAAAAGATTACGCCGGAATAAGATACAGCGTTGTAGTCTGTCTGGTATTGGCAGTGATATTGTCAATAATTTTGGCGATAATCGGCGTGGCGTGGTGTCGGGAACTTCTGGAATTTATGGAAACTCCGCCGGAAATTATCGACGGCGCGTACAATTTCATTGTAATAATTTATGGCGGCATTGGCGGTTTCGTGATGATTCAAATGCAGACAAATTTAGTTCGTGCACTTGGAGACAGCAAAATGCCGACAATTATTCAAGCTACAACGCTTTGCATTAACATTGCGCTTGAACCTGTGGCAATAATTCTGCTTGATTTGGGAATCCCCGGCGCGGCAGGTGCTACAATCGTTTCGCTTATTCTGGGAAATATCATCTGTGCAATTTACATTAAGAAAAAAATTCCGCTCCTGCATTTCAGCAAGGAAGATTTTCACTTTGACAAGGAAATTGTTTTGGAGCATTTAAAAATCGGCTTGCCAATGGGATTTCAATCTTCAATAATCGCAATAGGCGCGGTAGTTTTACAAATAGCGTTAAACGGCTTGGGACCTGTAGCGGTTGCGTCGTTTGCGGCGTCTCAAAGGGTGGACGGTATCGCAGTAATGCCAATGATGTCATTCGGCGTGGCGATTGCCGCTTACACGGCGCAAAATTTCGGCGCAAAAAAATTTGACAGAATACATGACGGCGTAAAAAAAACAATTTGGATGAGTTGCACATTCAGCATAATTGCGGCGGCGTTCAATATTCTTTTCGGCGCGGAAATTATCAGATTGTTTGTCGGCGAAGGTCAGCAACAAATTGTAGATTACGGGCAATTATTTTTGACAGTCAACGGCGTTGCCTACTGGATAATGGCGTTAATGTTTATTTTTAGATTTACAATGCAAGGACTTGGACAAAGTTTAATACCGACATTTTCCGGCGCGGTTGAATTAGTTATGAGAATTATTGCGGCGGTAATTTTGGTAGACTACTGGGGATATTTGGGCGCGTGTTTGGCGGCTCCAATGGCGTGGATCGGCGCGGCAATTCCTTTAGGCATTGCATTTTATATCACCAACAAAAAATTAACGCGCCTTTATACCGAAGATTAAAAATGTGCGCTGTAATTTCCAATTTAAAAATAATTTTGCAGTGTCTGCATTGTGAGGAAAATTAAATGATTATTCGACCGACAACCAAAGAATTACTTGCCGAATCGCTGAAAGATTTATCAGCCAAAAAGCCGGTTGATAAAATTACCGTCAAAGAAATTACTCAAAATTGCGGTTTCACGGCGAAAACTTTTTACAATCATTTTCAAGATAAATATGATTTGATAGCGTGGATTTATTCGACGGCGGCGGAAAAAATTATGAATAAAATTGACGGCGAAAATTACACGTGGAAAGATTCTTTGACTGACGGATTTAATTATTTTCTGGAAAATAAAGAGTTTCTAAAAAATTTGATAACGCACACGAGCGGGCAGGATTCCTTTATAAATTACGTGGCGCAATTCAACGTTAAAATTTTTTCTGACTACATTAAACGCAGTCAAAATTTGAAAAAAATTTCGCCTGACGTGGAAATTTCTATAAAAATTTACTGTTACGGCACAGTTTGCACATTTTGCGAAATGCTGACAAATCCCGCGCCCGTTTCTGACAAAGAATTTGTAAATTCCATTGAAAAATCTTTGCCGGAACCGCTAAAAAAATTTCTTTACAAAAATTAAAATTTGTGAACTAAATTTATAAAAATTTGCGTGTTGTTAATTGCAACGCGCTTATTTTTTGTTATATTTTTATAAAAAATTTAGAGGTGATTTTATGGCAATGGTGAAAGATTATTTGAAAAATAATTTTAAGCACGGTATCGAGGCGGGAATTTTACAATACGGCGTGGCAATGGAAACGACTTCGCCGGACGTTGCAGAAATTTTGGCAACTACAAATTATGATTGGCTTTTTGTTGACGGCGAACACGGTCCGCACACAGTACAAACTATTTTGCAAATTTGCCGTACCGTTAAGCCTTTCAATATGACGCCTGTTGTGCGTGTACCTGAAGCAGGAACGGGAATTTTTAAGCAACTTTTGGACAGCGGCGTTCAAAATATTATCATTCCTAAAGTTGAAAGCGGCGAAGAAGTTGAAAAAATTATGTACCGGGCAAGTTACGCGCCGCGTGGCAATCGTGGTTTTGGAGCTACGGCAGTTCGCGCAGGTTATTACGGGCGGCACGCTGATTATTTAGAGCGCGCAGTTGATGAAATTTGTATACTTCCGCAAATTGAAAGTCCAAAAGGTATGGAAAATCTTGAAGATATTGCAAAAGTTCCCGGAATTGGCGGAATTTTTCTTGGTCCAATAGATTTGGCGGTTGAAATGGGACACGGAATTGATATTTTTAATCCCGAAGTTGAAAAAGCTATGGATTATATGATTAAACGAATTAAGGAACTCGGCAAGCCCGTCGGCACAATCGCAGTTACACCTGAACAGGCTAAACATTTTGCAGATTTAGGCGTAAGTTTCTTGGGACTCGGCGCAGATACCGCATTTTTGGTCAGTGCGGCTGATAATGCTTATAATACTTTTAAAAATGCTATTGAAAATAAATAATTGGAGGTTTTAAAAATGAAAAATATTGTAATTATTTCCGGGCATCCTGATTTGAAAAATTCCTGTGCGAACAAAATTATTCTTGATGAAATTGCAAAAAATTGTCCGTCTGTCGAAATTCGCAAACTTGATGAACTTTATCCCGATTACAATTTTGACGTCAAGGCGGAGCAAGCCGCGCTTGAAAAGGCAGATGTTATTATTTTCCAATATCCTATGCATTGGTACGGCACGCCCGGTATTTTGAAACTTTACATTGATAAAGTTATGGAACACGGCTGGGCTTACGGTTCAAAAGGTACCGCGCTTGCAGGAAAAACTTTTATAATTTCAACAACAATGGGCGCGCCTGACAATGCTTACACTTCTGAAGGCGTTATGAAGCATACGGTTGAAGAATTTTC
>CAJOGS010000165.1:4808-7050 GCA_905234045.1 uncultured Selenomonadaceae bacterium
GTCTCGGCGGTGCTATGTATGTCTCGGGCATTACTACCGATGAACAGAAAAACGCGCTGATTGAAAAATGCAAAAAGCAAGCTGAAAGCATTGTTGAATATTTGAAAACTTTATAAATTTTGAATGTAAAAATGTTTCACGAAATTATAAAAAAAATTCCTACAAGAGATTATCAAATTGACGGCTTAGAAGTTCACGTTGACCACACGACAACCGGCACGGTTTATTTTGTCAGTGCAGAAAAAGAAGTTGCTTTTCCCGAACATTCGCACGCCGCACAATGGACTATTGTTGTAACAGGTTCTTGCACATTCACGGCAAACGGCGAAAGTAAAACTTACAATGCAGGTGAAACATATTTTATTCCGGCGGGATTGAAACATCAGATTACTTTGCACGCGGGTTATTCTGAAGTTGATTATGTTGACGATCCGTCAGACGGAGAAATAAAGGAGGAAAAATCTGTGTCAGAAAAAAATTATTGAAGGTTTACAGGCGATTGTTACGGGACTTTCTCAACAGGCAGACGGGCATTTGATTCAATCAAGAATTTTTGCAAGTCAAGGTTTGAATAAACTTGCCGAAAAATACGCCGAACACGCCGAAGAAGAAAACAGCTATGTTGTAAAATGTATCGACAGAATTATTGATTTGGGCGGCGAAGTCAAACTTGAAGATAAAAAATCTGCGCCAATTTGCAAAGACGCCGAAGAATTTCTCAAGTATGATTTTCAAGTTTCAAAAGACGGCTTGAAATGGCTTGCCGAAATTATTAAAGAGGCGCAATGCGATTTAACTACTTTCGATCTTTTGAAAGATTACTACAAAGACGAAGAAAAAGACATGTACGAAACTCAACAGGAACTTGAATTGATTCAGATGATTGGAAAACAAAATTGGCTTGCCAAACAGATTTAATATAAAAAATTTTTTGGGAGAGATAAAAATGAGTTTACACGGCTTGACGAAAGGCACACCGCTTGAAAAACCTGTAGCGGCACTCGCGCAGGGCGAAGCTAACGGCGTAATGCTTTATTACGCGCTGGCACGTTTGGCGAAAGAATTGGGACTTGACGAAGAAATTTCAAAAACTTTGATTGAATCTGCGAATCAAGAGGCAGTTCACGCCGGCTTTTACGCAAATTTAAACGGCAAATATCCAAAAGAAAATTTCTGGGCGTTGCTTGAAACAGTCAAAAAAGCTGAAATTAACGGCGAAAAACAAATTAAAGATTTGGCTGATAAAGTTCGTGCGGCAGGTTTTAACGACGCGGCAGATGAAATGGAAATTTTCGCAAAACAGGAAGGACATCACGGCGAAGTCATCGAGGAAATTTTCAAAAAGTACAATTCGCCGAAAGTTGACACAAGCGGCAAAAAAATTTACGTCTGCCCCGTCTGCGGCTATGAATACGTCGGCGATATTAATTCCGCGCCTGATGATTGGACTTGCCCGCTTTGCGGACAACCTAAATCTGTTTTCAAGGAAAAATCTAAATTTCAAATTAAAGCAGTAAAACTTTTTGAAAATGGCTTTATGACTCAACCGTTTGCAATGGGCGGCGAAGACGGCGTTGAAAAATTCGACGCAAATATTAAATATCGCTCCACTTTGCAAAATTTTGTCATTGATACAGGCGAAGAAATTATTTTGGTTGACACAGGCACTCCTGAAGATTTTCCTGAACAAGTTGTTGACGATAAAACACAAATTTTTTTGGGAAATAAAATTAAAAATTACGTCGAGGCACTCAAGGCGGCAGGTTATCAGCCCGAACAAGTTTCAAAAATTTTGGTAACGCACAAACACGCCGACCATACAGGCGAATTGAAAAGTTTCCCCAACGCCAAAATTTTCATCTCAAGAACTGAAGCCGATGATATGAAACTTGAGGGCGAAAATATTGTTAGAGTTGATTTCACTGATGGCGCGTATAAAAATTTTCCCGCGTGTCAAAAAATTGCTGACGGCGTTTTCTACATTCAAGCCGTCGGACACACCAAAGGCAACAGCATTGTAATTGTTGAAGACGGCGATTTAAATTATTTGATTCACGGCGACGTGACCTACACTGATGAGGCACTTTATCAAAATAAATTGTCGGTAGTTTTTGAAGACAAAGACGCGGCAAGGGACACGCTTAACCGCGTTCGTGAATTTGTTCGTAACAACAAAACTGTTTATTGCTCCACACATACGCCGCTCGGCTATGAAAATCTTGAAAATAAAAAAATTGTTGAC
>CAJOGS010000166.1:0-4717 GCA_905234045.1 uncultured Selenomonadaceae bacterium
ATCAAGACAAATAAATTTTACTCCATCTGTTTAAACGCACATAAACTGTATGCCAATTTTGGTAATGCCCTCCATTTGCAGCCATTTTCGGCTACATACAAAATTGCGTTTTTGCGATTTTTTTCGTATTGTGCATTTGTAATTTTCATAAGTGCATTATACTTTATTTGTCAATAGTGTGAACACGCCATAGTTTAATTTTTTATATTTAAATGTACTGTCTTTTTTCCGAAGCAAAAGTAGTGTTATAGTGTTATAGTGGTATAGTAAATTGCTATCACACTATCCAACTATCAAACTATCGCACTATCGAACTACCACACTACAAACCGTCCGCAATTTGCGGATTAAAAAAAAATTGTGGATTTTGGAATTTTTCAACACGCCCTAGAAAAAATAATTAACCAATATATATAAAAATAAAAATCGAGTTTACCGACACGACTAAAATTGGTATAAACTTTATAAAAAAAAATCCGCCGCTTAAAAAGTGACGGACTTTTTTTATTTTGAAATGAATTTCAATTATTTAATGCTTGTAAGATATTCCTTAATTTTATCACCGTCTTCCATTTTCATAACTTCAGACAGAATCTTTTTGGCATCGGCAAAAGTGAAATTGCGGATACGTTCTTTGACGCGCGGAATTGAAGGCGCACTCATTGAAAGTTCTTTAATACCCATAGCCATTAACAAAAGTGCCGCGTTCGGATCAGATGCCATTTCGCCGCACATTCCCGCCCATTTGCCTTCTTTGTTCGCAGATTCAATAGTGCGTTGAATCAAGCGCAAAACTGCAGGGTTGAAATGGTTGTACAGGTAGGAAATTTGAGCGTTGCCTCTGTCAACCGCCAAAGTATATTGTACAAGGTCATTAGTACCAATGCTGAAGAAATCAACATATTTGGCGAGAATAGGAGCCATAGTAGCCGCCGCCGGAGTCTCAACCATGATACCGACTTGAACGTTATCTGAAAATTCTTTGCCTTCGTGAGCGAGTTCCATTTTGGCATCTTCAACGAATTGTTTTGCGTCCAAAAATTCTTTGACATTGATAACCATCGGGAACATAATAGCCGCCTTGCCGTAAACACCGGCGCGGAGAATCGCTTTTAATTGCGGCATAAATAAATCACGGCGTTGCAAGCTGATACGAATTGCACGATAGCCCAAGAAAGGATTTTCTTCCTTGTCAACTTGAATGTAGGGAAGTGGTTTATCGCCGCCAATATCCATTGTGCGAATTACGCAAAGATTGCCGTTACATTTTTCGACAGCCGCTTTATATTCTTTGAATTGATCTTCTTCTTTAGGAACGTCAGATTTGCCCATGAAAACAAATTCAGAGCGGAAAAGACCTACACCATGCGCGCCGAAACCGTTAGCCGCGTCAACGTCAGCAGGTGAGCCGATATTTGCAGCAAGGATAACTTCTTGACCGTCTTTGGTTTTTGCGGGCAAAGTTTTAAGCGTTGCATAATATGCTTTAAGTTCTTCCTGCTTTTTAATTTTTTCGTCGTAACTCTTGCGTTCTTTGTCGGTAGGACGAATCAAAATTTCGCCTGTTTCGCCGTCCAAAATAACGGGATCGCCGTCTGCCATTTGGTTAATACCTTCACCAACGCCGACAACCGTAGGAATTGCGCGAGTTTTCGCAATGATAACTGCATGCGCGGTTGTTGAGCCTGCGCCGAGAATAACGCCGGCGATTTTATCGGTAGGAAGACCTGCGATAACTGAAGGTTCAATTTCTTGACCTGCGACGATAACTTTGCCGTCAATTTCCGGCTCTTTGATACCGAGCAAGAATTTTGCAATACGTTTGCCAACGTCACGCATATCGACGGCACGACCGCGAAAATATTCGTCTTCCATTTCTTCAAAGATTTTCGCCTGTTCTTCGTAAGCGTCAAGTACCGCTTTAGGTGCGGAGCCGCTTTCTTCGATTTTGTCGGCGATTGCGCCGCTCATTGCGGGATCTTCAACCATCATGCGGTGTGCTTCAAGAATACCGGCTTGTTCTTTCAAGCCTTTTTCGGTAAATTCTTTGATACTCTTTTGGAGATTTTCCGCAACTTCAATAAGTGCGTCAGCGGCTTTTTTCTTTTCGGTCTCAAGTTTACCGGGTTTGTAACTTACGAGAAAACTGTCAAGATTTTGACCGGCAAGCAAAATTTTGCCTATAGCAATGCCGGCAATTACGCCCTTACCCTTAACTTTATCTGCCATTTGAATTTCTCCTTTGGATATATTTAAAAAAGGAGGCGGCTTTTAAACCTCCTCCTCCGACGAAATTTTCCGCCTAAAATTATTCTTCGCCAAATTTGCTGTCTACGAGTTCAACCAATTTTGCAACAGCTTCGTCTGCGTCCGGACCGTCTGCAGAAATTTCAATTTCAGTTCCGTTGCTAAGACCCATGCTCATGATCATAAGGATGGATTTTGCGTCAACTTTTTTACCTTTTGCGGTAATTTGAACTTTGGATTTAAATTTTGAAGCAGTCTGTACAAAAACTGATGCGGGACGCGCATGGATACCCGTTTTATTTTTTATTGTAGTCTTCTGTGCTGCCATTTACAAATCTCTCCTTGCATTTAAAAAATTTACTAACGATTAGTTTTTGCGGCTTAAACCGTCAACAACTTTTTCTGAAAAGTACTATTCGCCGCCGCTTTTAATGTTCCTGCCTTTCAGATAAATTACATTAAAAATTTTTTGAAAATTTTAGTAATAGTAATTTTAAATTAATTCGGCAAAAGGTTTTTCGATTGAGTTGCCGAATTTACTTTGAAAAACTTTTTTTACTGTGAAATATAAACTGCGCGAGCGGCTTTAATTGCCGCCTTTTTGTGTTGTCAAAAGTCTGTCGGTAAATTTTTGAAAATTTTTTTAGTTTTCTTTGCTGAAAGATTTTTTTGTAGTGCGTGTAGGTAAACGCTTACTTTTTAAAGATTTTTTATATTTAACGTACTTTTTCTTTGTCTTGTCAAAAGTATTCGTCGCCTTTGCAAGTACAGCAAATGCTCGTACTCCTCGCCTTTGCAAGAAAGACGCTTTTGCGGTGCTGTTTTTTCGTCCTCGAAAAAAAACGCACCGCCCGAGCCGCACGTCCTGTGCGGCAACTTAGTTCTTCGTTCTTAGTCAGCAAAATTTAGTTAGTGAATCATCAGCAAAAAAGTTGAAAAAATCAAAAATCCACAAATTTTTTAAAATCCGCAAAGTGCGGACGGAAATTACTTACTAAGGGCGTGCGGTAAAGTTGGAGCGACCAAAAGGAGCTTACCTACTAAGGGCGTGCTGAAATGTAGCAGCTTTGCGGATTCGTTTAAAAGCCTTTTCTTTTGTTACTTTTCTTTGGGCTAGCAAAGAAAAGTAAATTTAATTAAAAAGTATTCTAAAACTAATAATTTACCAATACATATGAGTTAGCGTTTTTGGATTAATTGAAATAATTTTTTAACACTAGATAAAATAAAAAAAATATAAATTTACCAAAACAATCTAAAATTTTTGGAGGAATTATGAGCAACATTTTACAAACGATAATTAAAGACGAAACTATAAAAGACATTGCCGCAAATTTCGCACGGCACAAAGAATTTTTAATTTACGGTTTAAGCGGCACTCAAAAAGCCGTAACGATTGCGGCGGCGTTCAATAAAAATCCGCGCCCGACAATTATTATTGTCAGCGACAGAGAAAAAATTTCTGCGTGGCAAGATGATTTGGCGGCACTTTTGCCAAAAACCGAAATTGAGGAATTGCCGGAACTGGATTTATTTTCAGTGCGCGGAACGATTGGAATTGAACGCAAGGCGCGGCGGCTTGAACTTTTAATGAAAATCGTAAGCGGTAAACCGATAATACTTTTGTCAACTGCAACTTCGGCAGTCAAAAAAGATTTTTCACGTCAAGATTTTTCAAATTTCCAAATTAATCTGCAGTTGGGCGAAAATTTTCCGCAGGAACTTTTGATAAAAAAACTTGTAGAATTTGGCTACGAACGCGCCGACGAAATTGACGCCATTGGAAAATTCAGCGTGCGCGGCGGAATCATTGACATTTTTGCAATTAACGCGCCTAAACCTTACCGCGTGGAATTTTTCGGCGATACGATTGACTCAATGCGGGAAATTAATCCCGAAACTTTACGATCTGAAAAAAATATCGACGCGGCTAATATTCTGCCGATTGTTTCTGAAAATACAAAAACTGCTGAACCTTTCACGACTTGCGCGGGCGAAAATGGCGCGGTTATTTTCGATGAACCTTCACGAATCAAAGAGGCGATTGAAAAACTTGTCAAGGAAGATCCGACGGTTAAGGAAAATATTTTCACGTTTGAACAACTGATAAAAAATTCTCGTGAAGGTTGCCTGATTTATATTTCGCTGATGATGAAAAAAATTCGTGCGGCGGAACTTACCGGCACTTTTGCAATTACCGCAACGAACGCGCCCGCCTTTCAGAATCAGAAAGAATTTTTTATTGCAGAAATTAAGCGGCAAATTGAAACCGGCAGGAAAATTTTTATAACGTTCGCCACGCACCAAAAATTAAATCAAGTCAAAGAAATTCTCAATGAAAATAAAATACCGCTCAACGCGGTAAATTTGGAATTTGGAGCACTTACCGAAGGTTTTATTTTTCCGACGGCGCAAATTCTAGTTTTGACTGAAAAAGATATTTTTGGCAGTCAAATTGAACGGCGAAAAT
>CAJOGS010000166.1:4849-6948 GCA_905234045.1 uncultured Selenomonadaceae bacterium
ATAAATTATATTTGCCGACTGACGCCGTGCAATATTTGCAAAAATATATTTCAGATGACGACGCCACGCCGCGCCTTTCAAATTTGAATACAGGCGAATGGACGCGGGCAAAGTCACGGGCTGCAAACGCGGTTGAAGATATTGCAGAAAAACTTATAGAAATTTACGCAAGGCGACAGGCGGCGGTGGGATTTGCATTTGAACCTGACGACGCCACGCAAGCCGAATTTGAAGAAAAATTCCCTTACGAGGAAACGCCCGATCAATTACAAGCCGTCGAAGATGTCAAGGCTGATATGGAAAGTTCAAAGCCGATGGACAGGCTTATTTGCGGCGACGTTGGATTTGGCAAAACTGAAATTGCCGTCCGTGCGGCTTATAAAGCGGCGATGAACGGTAAACAAGTTGCCCTGCTTGTACCGACAACCGTTTTGGCTCAACAGCATTATCAAACGTTTTCCGAACGTTTCGCAGGATTTTTACCCGTCGTCGATGTAATTTGCAGATTCCGCACGCCTAAGGAACAAAGAATTACAATGCAAAAAGTTCGCGCAGGACAAGTTGATATTTTAATTGGCACGCACGCAATTTTAAATTCAAAAATCGAGTTCAAAGATTTAGGCTTAATCATAATTGACGAAGAGCAAAGATTCGGCGTCAAGCAAAAAGAAAAAATCCGCTCCATTTCTGACGGCGTGGATATTCTGGCGATGAGTGCAACACCGATACCGCGTACTTTGCATATGTCGTTAGTCAATGCCCGTGATATGAGTTTGATAACGACGCCGCCGGCTGAAAGATTTCCCGTGCAAACTTACGTTATTGAAGATGACGATGAAATTATTGCAGAGGCGATAACGCGGGAAATTAAACGCGGCGGGCAGGTTTATTTTGTCTACAACAGAATTGAAACTATTGAATTTATGTACAGCCGCTTACAGGAATTAGTTCCCGACGCGGTTATTAAAATTGCTCACGGGCAACAATCCGACGCCGTACTTGAAAATATTATGATGGATTTTTACGAGGGCAAATTTAATGTCCTGCTGTGTACCACGATTATTGAAAACGGCTTGGACGTTTCAAACGCAAATACGATTATGATTTACGACGCCGATAATTTTGGACTTTCGCAACTTTATCAAATGCGCGGGCGTGTAGGACGTTCAAAACAAATGGCGTCAGCGTATTTCATACACCGCGCCCAAAAAGTTATGACTGAAAACGCCGAAAAACGTTTACACGCAATGAAAGAATTTGCGCAACTCGGCGCAGGTTTTAAAATTGCGATGAGAGATTTGGAAATACGCGGCGCAGGAAATTTACTCGGTGCGCAACAACACGGACACATTGCAAGCGTCGGATTTGAAATGTATTGCCAACTTCTGAATGAAGCTGTAAAAAAATTGCAAAATAAACCGATTGAGGAAGTGACGCCGGAGCCGATAATTTCCCTGCAAGTTGAGGCATACATTGACGACAATTATATTTCAAGTTCGGCAAACAAAATAGAAATCTATCAGCGTTTGGCAGTCCTGCGCGATGACGCGGAAATAAAAGATTTATATAATGAATTGGTTGACAGATTCGGCAAGCCGACAGAGCCGGTATTGAATTTGTTGAAATTTACGCGGATAAAATGCGCGGCTAAAAACATTGGCTTAATTTCATTGGAGTTAAAAAATTTAATGCTTGAATTGGATTTTGGCAAAAAAGTAAGAATTTCGCCCGCCGGTTTCAATTTTTTACAAAATAAATTCGCCGACAAATTTAAATTTTCCAACGAAACGAAAACAATTTTTATCAAACTTGAAACGAAAAAAAATTTACTCGATACAGTGATAATGATTCTGAAAAAATTGGAAAGCTAAGTGTAGCGGGTAGTGGTTAGCAGTTAGGGTCTGTTGAATAAGTCTATTTTTAAATTTTTTGTGATTTAATTTAATTGAACGTACTTTTTCTTTGCTCGTCCAAAGAAAAAGTACCAAAAAGAAAGGACGTTATCTAATCCGCAAAGCTGCTAGAATGTCGTACGCTCTTAGTAGGTAAGCTCCTTGCGCGGTTGCGTAGCAAGCGTGCTCTCCTAAGGTCGCACGAAC
>CAJOGS010000167.1 GCA_905234045.1 uncultured Selenomonadaceae bacterium
TTGAGAGTCTGTTAAATCTGTCGGATATCTTTTTCGTTTTAAATAATCATGTTTCATAGTTTCAGTCTACCATTTTTTCTCTGTGAAAACAACTTCTTAGATTTACTCTTCGTTTAAAAAGAAAAGGCTTTTTGCGGTCGTCCGTGACAGCCGTTTCATATTCTTTCCTGCATTAAAAAAAAATTTTAACTATCCAACTACTCCACTATCACACTACCCCACTACAAGCGATTGACAGACACAAAAAAATAATTGTGGCAGTGTACATCATACGAATTGCGTCGAGAATGTGCGATGCTTGCAAAGATTCATTTGGATCGCCCATATAAGCGCGGAAATGCGGAACGCCGAAATAATAATTTAATCCGCCGAGTTGAACATTTAACGCGCCTGCAACAGTTGCTTCAGCATAGCCGCCGTTTGGACTTGGGTGTTTCGCCGCGTCACGGTACAACATTTTGAACGCGTTTTTGAAATCCAAATTTAAAATCAGCGCGGACGCCAAAAATAAAAGTGCCGTGATGCGCGCAGGAATAAAATTCGCCACGTCATCAAGCCGCGCCGCAACTTTGCCGAAGTATAAATATTTTTCGTTTTTGTAGCCTAACATTGAATCCATAGTATTGACTGCGCGATAAGCTACGGCAAGCGGCAAACCGCCAATCGCAAAATAAAACAGCGGCGAAATTATCCCGTCAACCGTATTTTCTGAAATTGTTTCAACCGTCGCCCGTGTAATTTCTGCTTCGTTCAAATTTTTTGTGTCACGTCCGACAATCCAGCCGACTTTGTAACGCGCTTGATCCAAATTTTCCATACTCAACAGATAATAAATTTCTCTTCCGGCTTCGGCAAGCGAACGCGGCGTTATCATAAAACTTAAAACCAACGCTTCAATAAAAATTTGAGCCGTCAAATTGCCCGTCATTCCTGCCAAAATTTCTATCAGTGCGCCAATATCGTAACTCAAAGTAAAAACTGCTATAACCAGAATTGCACCCTTGCAAATTTTTTTCAAATTTGTATCGAAGTCTCGGCGCAAAAAATATTCCAGTACCAAAATTAATTTTCCAATCAGTACGACAGGATGAAATCTGCTGCGCGGGTCGCCGATTAAAGCATCAATCAGAAACGCCGCAACGGCGGTTATCATTACACTCAACCAAATTCCTCCGAAAATTTTTTTTTAAAATTATATACCAACGCCAAATTATTTTCCACATTTATTTCATTGATTCAGCGCAGATTTTATAGTAAAATTTTTTAAAATTTTGGGGCGGGATTGAATTGGAAAATTTCAAGGAAAAATTACACAAATTAATTCATCAGGCGGGGCATAATTTCGGCGGAAATTCTCAAGCGATTGTACAAATTGTGGATTCAATTTTAAATTTTGCCGTGAAAATGCGGGCGACTGATTTACACATTGAACCGATTGAAGAATTTTTGCGCGTGCGGTACAGAATTGACGGACGACTTCATGAACTGCATGAACCGTTACCGATAAAATTTGCGGCGGCGATAACTTCAAGAATAAAAATTCTTGCAAGAATGGATACAACGGCAACTTTTTCGCCGTTGGACGGCGCAATAAAATTTGGTGAAACTGAAATGCGCGTGGCGTCAATGCCGTCATTCGGCGCGGAAAGTTTAACAATTCGCCTGTTAGATTCTGCGCGAAATTTGCACAATTTATCAGATTTGGGATTTACTGCAGAGAATGAAAAAATTTTCCGCCAAATGATAAGCGCAACTTCAGGAATGATAATTTTAACAGGGCCAATGAACTCGGGAAAATCTACGACGCTTTACGCGGCTTTAAGAGAATTGAACACGCCGACGCGCTCAATAATGACGCTTGAAGATCCGATTGAACAGCATATTTTCGGCGTCAGTCAAGTACAGGTAAACGAAAAGGCGGGCTTGACATTTGCGGCAGGATTACGCGCAATGTTGCGAATGGATTGTAATTGTATGATGGTAGGCGAGGCACGAGACGCCGAAACTTCGCAAATTGCAGTCAGAGCGGCGTTGACGGGACATTTAATTTTTACGACATTGCACGCCAAAGATTCTTGCAGTGCAGTTTTCAGAATGATTGAAATGGGCGTCGAGCCGTATTTGTTGGCGTCAACTTTAAAAGGCGTCGTTGCTCAAAGATTGGTTAGAAAACTTTGTCCGCACTGCAAAAAATCTGTTCCCACCACTGACATTGAAATTAAAAAATTCGGCTTGTCAAAAATATTTAAGCCGACAGGTTGCGAACATTGCGGCGGCACGGGATTTTTTGGCAGAATTGCACTTCATGAAATTTTGTGCGTCGATAAAAATATCAGCGAATTAATTTTGTATAGCCGAGACCTTGAAAAAATTCGACAAACTGCGCTGAAAGGCGGCTTGAAAAATTTGGCGGCGGACGGAATTGAAAAAGTTCGCGCAGGTTTAACGACGCTTGAAGAATTGCAGATAATTTTGGGCGAAGAGGTAAATTTTTAATGAAATTTTTATTGGTATTTTTAGGCGGCGGCTTGGGCGCAATGGCAAGATATTTTGTCACAGTAAATTTAGCGGGCAAATTTGGAAATTTTCCACTCGGCACAATGGCGGTAAATATTTTTGGAAGTTTTTTAATGGGCTTGTTAATCGGAATAATTGCGGGGCGTTCGAGTTTGGAAAATGTGCGGCTTTTATTGGCGGTAGGATTTTTGGGCGGCTTTACGACATTTTCATCATTTTCGGCAGAGACTTTAACGCTGATTCAAGGCGGACAAATTTTTTCGGCGGCGGCAAATATTTTAATCAGCGTCGTTGCAGGATTGGCGGCTTGTTTCGCCGGTTTGATTTTATGTAAATGAATTTCAAAATGCGGAAGGGAGAAATTCAAAGTGACCGGAAAAATTAGGGAACATAAAAAAATGATCAATCGCCAAAAAATTTTGGACACAGCAACGCAAGAATTTAAAAACAAAGGCTTTGCAAATACTTCGGTTGCCGACATTATGAACGCCGCAAATTTGGGCGTCGGTACTTTTTACAATTATTTCAATTCAAAAGAAGAAGTACTGATGTCAATCGTGCGGGAACTTTTTACGGGCGTTGACGACAGCGTTAAAACCATGGCGCAGAAAAATTCTTCATCGTTGGAAGTGTTGAAATTTTGCTCAATGGAAACGGCAAGATTAATTGACGAAAACAGATTTATTTTGCCGCTGTTGGCAAGCGCGGTTAAACTTTCAGATAAACCTGAACAACTGCCAAAAAATTTGTCGCCGAATTTCAAAAAAATTTTCGAGGAAATAATTTTGCGCGGACAGAAACGCGGCGAATTTCGCAAAGATATTCCCGTAGATTTAATTTCCGAAATGTTTCACTCAATTTATCAAGCGACGGCGTTCAGCAAATTGCAAATTCCGTTTCAAGAAAATATTCTGTTGAAATTAAAAATTTTATTGGACGGTATTAAAATTTAAAAAATTTTGGTTAAGGAGTTTTTCTAATGAATAAAAAAATTTTTATAGGTTTACTCGGTGTCAGTTTGTTTGCAAACAGTTTTACTGCAGACGCGGCAAGATATTTTATGCAGGGCGATTCAAAAGGCAGTAAAACGCCTTACGGCGATAATTTGAAAGTCGGAAACTACGCACAAACCGAAGACGCAAAAATTTATTATGAAATTTACGGCAAAGGCGATCCAATTTTAATTTTGCACGGCGGCGGCGTCGGTTCTCCCTACGAAATGGGAAATCTTATTGACGAATTGAAAAAAAATCACAAAGTTATAGTAATGTCAACACGCGGACACGGGCGTTCTGAAATTGGAAATTCGCCGATGACTTACAAACAAAAAGCAGATGACGCCGTTGCAGTTTTAAATTCCGTCGGCGAAAAATCCGTCAAAATTTTAGGTTTCAGTGACGGTGCTTATACTGCATATGAAATCGCCGTGCTTTATCCCGAACGTGTCAACAGAATTGCGGCTATTGGCGCAGGAACTTTACAAGCGGGATTTTTTGGCGATTCAATGAGTTTGGAAGATTTGGCAAAGTTTGATTCTGAATTTATCAATGAACAGAAAAAAATTCGTCCTGAACCTGAACGCTGGCAAGAATTTTGTACTAACTACATAAAATTTTGGCACAATATGTCAGTCTGCGAAGAAACTTTCGGGGAAATTAAATGTCCCGTGCTTTTGGTAGTCGGTGACGAAGATGATCACGCGCCGATTATAACAGTTTTGCAAGCGCATCAAATGATTGAAAATTCTCGGCTTTGCGTAGTTCCTAAGGCGTGGCACTCTGCATTTATTGACAATTATAAAGTTACTTCAGATGCTATTTTTTCGTTTATAAATTCAGATTTAAAGAATTTAACGCCGAGCAAAAAAGTTGCTTACAATGATAAGTAGTGCGGTAGTTTTGTAGTGTGATAGTGGGATAGTGTGATAGTTTTGTAGTTAATCCCCTGTCCCCTGTTTCCTGTTTCCTAATTTCTTTTTTATACTGAAATTTACTTTTTTTTGCTAGGGCGTGTTGAATAAATCTATTTTAAGATTAAACTATTTCTAGTGGCTGTTGAATAATTCTGTTTTTAAAAATTATTTTTTTATTGAACGTACTTTTTCTTTGTCTTGTCAAAGAGCAAACGCTCCTACTCGTCGCCTTTGCAAGTACCAAAAAGAAAGACGCTCTGCCCGTCAGGTTT
>CAJOGS010000168.1 GCA_905234045.1 uncultured Selenomonadaceae bacterium
GATACAATTCAACATTCCGGCGGGCGTTTCTGTAATTCTCACGCCTTTATTTCCGGCGCGCGGTTTTAAAGTTATGCACTTCACCATTACCCCGCCGAGTTTATCAAGCTTTACGAAGTCTTCAAATTCTTCGCCAAATCCAAATGTGCCTGACGCCGTTAAAATTGGCGTTTGCATTTTTATTCCGCAAATTTCAGTTTGTAACATTAAATTTTTCTCCTCAATCTTTTTTGTTAATGAACAAAGTTCCCAGTACTCCAAGAATTACTCCGCCGCCAACTTTTAAAAGATTTTTCCAAAAAGAATCTGACACAGGAATTTCATCTTTGTCAAAAGTGCGCGGCTTGTAATTTTTGCCGTAATTTTTATCAATCCATTGCACGAAGTCGAAAAGATTCATCAAGCATTGAATACCTTCAGCGTGATCAAAATCTTTTTCGTTATGAATGGCTTGATTGCCCAATTTGCGGCAGTAATGAATTTTGTTGAGAATATTTTGACCGACTGCCGACTCAAAATTTTTATTTGAAACGAGAGCGAAAAAATCATTTCCTTCAGCGGCTTTAAATTTTTTATCGTTATTGTAAAGCCATTTAACGGCGGCTTCCATAGCAGTTCTTGAAAGTTTTACACAGGCATTTGGGGACTTTTCAAAAGTTTGTTCGGCTTCAATGCAGTCGTCCGCAAAATTTTTAAATTCCGGTTTATCTTTTAAAAATGAAAAATTCGCCATAATGTCATCACCTCAATAAAAAACATCGGCGGCGTTGAAAACGGGACCGTCTTTGCAAACTTTTTTGCGCCCGTTCAAAGTGTCAATCGAACAACTTAAACACGCGCCCAAGCCGCAAGCCATACGCCGTTCAAATGAAACATAGCACGGCAAATTATTTTCAGCGGCAATTTTAGCCACGCCGCGCATCATAATTTCAGGCCCGCAAGTATAAATCGCCGAGTAGTCTTCATAATCCAACACTTCAGGTAAAAGTGTGGTGACAAAGCCTTTACTGCCTCTGCTGCCGTCGTCCGTCGTTATGTAAATCTTGCCGACTTCATTTTTTAATTCTGGAATCCAAAAATTGATTTCATCAGAATTTTTGCCGCCAATTAAAATATCGACGGCGGGAATTTTTTCAGCCACGCTTAAAAGCGGCGCAATTCCCATACCGCCGCCGACAAGCAAAATTCGCCCGTCAATTTCAGTATTAAAACCGTTGCCGAGTGCGCCCAAAATATTTAAATGTTCGCCGCTTTTTTTTGTTGACAAAAATTTTGTGCCGCGTCCGACAATTCTGTAAAAAATTTTAACTGCGCCGTCTTTTGCGGACGCAATGCCGAGCGGGCGACGCATTGTAAATTCATCTGAAATTTTTACTTGTACGAATTGCCCCGCGTGTGCAATTTCTGAAAGTTCCTGCGTTAAAATTTCCAATCTGAAAATATTTTCCGCAACTTGTTCATTCGATTTTATTTCTGTATCAAAAATTTTTTTCATATCAGTTAGCCGCCTTTTTACGTTTTGGATTTACGCGCTTAAATTCGCGCAGTTCTTCTTCAGTAAGTTTTGGACAATCTTCATCGTAAACTATAGGACGATTTTTCAATGCTTGGATTTCTTGAATTTCTTCTTCAGTTAATGGCTCGCCTTTACGTAAAATATAAGTCACCGTCGCCATAATAAAACTCCCTTTCTTTGTCGTCTGCTTCGCGGGCAGAAATTATCCGCGTAATGTTGCCGCGCTCCGTGTACACTACAAATAAAACTTCTCCGACTTTACCGATAACTTGCCACCGTTCCTCATCTTGTGAATGTTTGTAGTCGGGACGTTCA
Organism: uncultured Selenomonadaceae bacterium; assembly: GCA_905234045.1. GTDB lineage: Bacteria > Bacillota > Negativicutes > Selenomonadales > Selenomonadaceae > Quinella. The sequence goes on from CAJOGS010000168.1 coordinate 1,832, forward strand.
ATGCGATTTTCATCATCAAAAACTTTGGTTGCCGTTTTAAAACTAATTCCGTGCTTGATTTTATTAATTTTAGCTTTTTCAGAATCCCATTCAAAAATTCTGTCTTCAGTTTGAAAATTAATATTCGTCATCAGTTAGCCGCTTTTTTACGTTTTGGATTATTCAGTAATTTTTTGGCAATCTTCATAATAAAAATTTTTCTTACTGTCATTGTAAATTCTCCTTTCAATTTTATCTAAAATTTTAATTCGATTTTCATCAGAAAAAATTTTTTTAAGATTTAATCATTGCGTATTAAAGTTGTAATGTGGTAGAGAAAGAGACGCCGAACCGCTGCGCCAAAAGTGGACGGTCGGAGCGTACGATAACTTTTGACAAAAACACGCTAAGAGCGTATTGGTTACTAAGGAGCGCGTGGTGCAGGCGTCAACGTCTTTTCTTTTGGTACTTGCAAGGCGACGAGTAGGAGCGTTGCTCCTTTGGGCTAGCAAAGAAAATTACATTTAAATAATAAAAATTTCAGCAATTAAAAATAAGTTTAATATAAAAAAATTTTAAAAAGTATTTTTAAATTAAAAAAACGAATTGTTATCAGTTGAAAAAAATTCCCCTGCAATTTACAGAGGAATTTTAACATTTTATATTTGTTTTGGAAAGTAGGCGACTGCAACCATAACCGGCAAAACTAACAGCGTTAAAACTGTAGCGACTAAAAGCCCGCCGGCTATTGCAACTGCCATTGGTCCCCAGAAAATACTAGCCATAAGCGGCAACATTCCCAGTATCGCCGCCGCCGCCGTCAACATTATCGGGCGAAGTCTCAAAACGGCTGAATCTATTATTGCGTCCAGCGGCGTTTCACCTTCGCTCAGGTGTTGTTGTATTTGGTCAATCAAAATTACCGAATTGCGGATTATCATTCCCGAAAGTGCGATAATTCCCAATTCCGCCACAAAACCTAACGGTTTACCTGAAATTATCAAGGCAAAAATTACGCCGATTAATCCCAGCGGCGCAGTTAAAAATGTCAGCAACATTGCCTTTGCGTCGTTCAGTTGGAACATTAACAGCGTCATTATTATAAAAATCACAAGCGGCAACATTACCGCCAAATAGCCTGTAGATTTATCGCTCTGTTCCAAATCGCCGCCCGCCTTTATCGAATAGCCGAGCGGTAAATTTTTTCTTAATTCTTCGGTAGCCTCAAAAGCCTTTGTAGTTGCGTCGTTCGCCGTGCCGCTGATTATATTTGCCTGTACCGTGATTGTAGGATTGAGATTGCGGCGTTTAATCAAGCCGTATTCCGCGCCGTAAGAAATTTTTGCAATTTGTTCAAGCGGTACATAGCCCGCACGTCCCAAATATATCGGCAAACTTTTCAGCGCGGCAAGATTATTTCTGTTATCCGCAACCAATCTTAAATCAATATCAATCGTCCTGTCGCCGCTGTAAAATTCTGATGCCTTCGCCCCCGTTATTTCGGTGTAAAGCATTTGCTTGACGAGTTGACTTGAAACGCCGAGCGAACGCAATTTATTTTGGTCGAGTTCAATTTTTACGATTTTAGATTTTTCGTCCCAGTCAAGATTAACATCAATAGTGTTGGGATCTTTCGCCACAATTTCGGCAACTTGCGCGGCAAGCGTATGAACTTTTTCAATATCAGTGCCGGAAACTCTAAGCATAATCGGATATTCTGAAGGCGGTCCCGTCTGAATCAGCTGAATATTTGGACGAACAAGCGGGAAATTTTTTTCAAGTTCATCACGAATTTTTTTAATAAGCGCGTCGCGACTGTCTTCATTCGCCGTTACAACAAATTTTGCAAAATTATCGGCGTCATAAATCGGCACAATCGTCAGCACAAAACGCGGCGTATCTTGTCCTACGTAGTAAGCATAATTTTTTAAATTGTTTTTTTCACTGTCAAGGAACTTTGCAAATTTTTCAGCCTCTTTTTGAGTTGCCGCCAACGATGAACCTTCAGGCAACCGCAATTCAATTAAAATTTCGGGACGAATTGACGGCGGGAAAAATTCTTGCGAAACATAATCTATTGAAAGAATTGACGCCGCAAATATTGCCAACGTGCCGACCAATACCGAAATTTTATGCTGTAAAAATTTTGTCAGTATGCTGCGAAAAATTTTATAAAATTTGCTGTTGTAAAGTTCGCCGTCGTCTTTCTTTTCGACTTTGATAATATACGTGCCGAAAAGCGGCGCAACCATTACCGAGACAATCCACGACAATAAAAGCGAAGTCACTATAACCAAAAACATATCGCGGCAAAATTCGCTTGCCATACCTTTGGCAAAGGCAACCGGAATAAAGCCCGCGCAAGTTATCAGCGTTCCCGTCAACATAGGTTTTGCCGTGACTTTGAAGGCGTGGCAAGCCGCATCAAATCTGCTTAAACCGCGCTCAAGTTGTACGCTCATCATTTCAACCGCTATTATTTCGTCGTCTACCAAAAGTCCCAGCGCAATTATCAAAGTGCCGAGCGAAACTTTGTGTAAATCAATTCCTGCGGCGTACATTATGCAAAATGTTCCCGTCAATACGAGCGGTATACAACCAGCAACAACTAAGCCGGTGCGAACGCCCAAACTTGCGAAACTTACCGCCAAAACTATCACAATCGCCAATACCAATGTTTCGACAAATTCGCCGATTGATTCTTCAACAACTTTCGGCTGATTTGAAACTTGATTGAGTTCCATACCAAGCGGCAATTCTTGTTGAATTTGTGCAGTTAATTTTGAAAGATTTTCGCCGAGTTTTAAAATATTTCCGCCGTCTTCCATTGAAACCGCAATTCCAATGGCGGGCTTGCCGTCAAAAAACATTTTAGGATTTGGCGGCGTTCAATTTTCGCAATGTCTGCAAGGCGAAAAATTTTCCCGCCCGCGTTTATCGGCAAATTTTTAATTTCTTCCACGTCGTCAAAAATTCCCGTGACGCGCAAATAAACATTGTCGCTTGAAGTTTCAACCATACCTGCGGGCGTCATTGCGTTTTGCGTCGCCAACGTGTCAGAAATAACTTGCGGACTGATTCCGAGTTCTGAAAGTTTCGCCTGTTCAATTTCGATGTAAACAACTTCATTTTGAACGCCGACGAGTTCAATTTTTTTTACGTCGTCAACTCCAACCATAAGGCGGCGAATTGTTTCGGCGTATTTTCGCAACTCTTCATAGTTAAAGCCGTCGCCCGTAAGCGCGTAAACCGAGCCGAAAACTTCATCATAAGTATCATTAAAAAAAGGTCCAATAACACCGGCGGGCAAATCGCCTTTTATATCGTTGCAATAATTGCGAACGTCCCGCCACGTCGGGCGAATTTCTGAAACGTCCAAATTGTCGCCGAGTTCGATATAAATAACCATCAAATTTGGGCGCGTTTCACTTTCCAAATTGTCCAATCCGGGTATATCCTGCAATTTTTTTTCAATTTTGTCTGTAACCTGCGCTTGCATTTCTTCAGCAGTTGCGCCCGGCCAATACGCCGCCACAATCATTTGACGTACAACAAATTTCGGGTCTTCCATTCGCCCCAATGAAAAATATGAAAATATCCCGCCTATAAATGCCACTGCGATAAAATACCAGACAAGCGGGCGATTATTCAAAGACAGTTCAGTTAAATTTCTCACGGCGTTTCACCTGTCCTGACTTCCTGCCCTTCGCGCAGTTTTTGAACGCCTGCAACTACAACGACATCGCCGCTGTTGAGTCCGCTGACTTGAACGTTATTATCATTAAACGCCGTGACTTGAATATTTTTCAATGAAACTTTGCCGCCGCCGTCAACAATCCAAACTTTAGCGGCGTCGCCCGTCTGATAAATCGCACTCAACGGCAAAATAACCGCGTTTGCAGATTTTTCAAAAATGGCAACATTCGCAGTCATACCGAGTTGAATATTTTTTAAATTCGTCGGCAGAGAAATTTTAACTTTGAAAGTTCGTGAGGCAGGATCGGCCATTGGTGAAATTTCTCTAACCGTGCCTGTAACTTCGTCATTGACAGCCCAAAATTTTATAAAAACGCGCTGCCCTATTTGCACATTTGAAATTTTATTTTCGGGAATGTCAACCGCAACTTCAAATTCGTTGGTCTGTACCAAAGTCAAAACATTTTGCCCCGCCGCTACAACTTGTCCGACTTCCGCCGCAACGTTTGAAATTACGCCGTCGGCATTTGCGGTTAAAATTGTATAGTCAAGCGCGTTTTGACTTTGCCGAGATTGTGCAACTGCAGAGTTATAGGCGGCTTGCGCGGCTTCGTATTGCGTTTTATATTGGTCAAGGACGGCGGCGGCGATTGCATTTTCTTTGAAAAGTTCGCTGTATCTGTCGAAATTTGATTTTGCAAGTTGAAGTTGTGCAAGCGCGGAGGAAACTTGAGCGTCAGCACTGCGCGTTTGTTCAATAATATCTTTAGGATCAATTTTCATCAGAACTTCGCCCATTTGAACGCGGGAACCTTCCTGAACATTGCGGAGAATTATTTTGCCGCCGACTTGAAAAGCCAAATTTGTTTCATACCTGCCGCGCACTACGCCGGAATAATTTTCTTCTTGCGAAGTATGCGAAGGATTAATTTTTTGCACTTTAACAATAGGCGGCTTTAGCGGTTGAATATCTTCATTGCCGCAACCTGACAATAAAAAACTTACTGCGATAATTGATGATAAAATTTTTTTCTTCAATTAATTCACCTCTTTATAGTGTGGTAGTGTGATAGTGTGATAGTGCGATAGTGTGATAGTGTTATAGTGTTATAGTGTTATAGTGTTATAGTGGTATAGTTTTTACTACCGCACTATAACACCACAAAACTATCCAACTACTTTCTTTGGGCTGGCAAAGAAAAGTAAATTTAATTAAAAAAATTTTTCTCAAAATAGGAATTTACCAATGCGCACTATAAAAAATATCACGCTTGAATTTTTCAACACGCCCTAATAAATTACTGACAATCTATTCGTCAGCCGAGTAATTTTTTTTCAAAAGGCGCGTAATATTTTTTGATTAATCGACTTACTAAAACTATTGCGACTGTTATTAAAATAAGCAAAATAATTGAAACGAATTTTTCCATGTCAAAAAATCCCACATTCTTAAACCAAGATTTTGTAATTATTATAATTAAAAAGTGTTGAAGTAAAATTGCAATGTAGGAAATATCTTTGAAATTATTGAACGGTTTCATTAATTTTGGAAAATTTTTATTTAAAAGCTCTGCAACTATGAAAGAAAGATATACCGTTAGCATTAACGCCAAAATATAATGCAAGTCCAATGATGCTCCGCCAAAAAAATATTTTCCGAAAAATCTGGATTCTTCGGGATATGAAATGACACTGTGAAAAATCATTCCGATCGCTAAAATCATTGCGACGAAAATTGAACTTTTTTGGAAAATTTTATCTCGGTAAATAAACAAAACCATTCCGGTTGCAAATTCCGGCAGACGTATTAAAAAAAACGCCGGTCTTGAAAGTATTCTCCCTTGTATTTCCATATCAACCAATAAATCTGCCGTTATCAACGAAACAGCAATAATTATTAACATTGTAATCGGCACGTTGAGGCGCAAAAATTTATACAGCAACGGCGAAATTAAATACATCCAAATTAATGTACCTATAAACCATTCGCCAACAATAAAATAATGTTGCACGTCAAAATACATCAGAAGATTTACATCGATCGGAAACAATCCGCCGATAAATTTCATCATTGAAAAATTGCTGAAGGTTATATCTATCATTGAAAGCGACTTTGGATTTATCGCCTTCGCTATAAAATTAATCACTATAACCAAAATGTAAAGAAATGTAAAAGGCAAAATAATTCTTATAATTTTTCTGCGGTAAAATTCAAAAAGACTTTTTAAATTTTGAAGAGAATTTACTACCAAATAACCACTAATCCCGAAAAATGCCGCTACGCCAATATTTTCAATTCCCAAAAAAAATTTTTGAATTGTCGGTTGTAAATTTTCATTAGTCATAAGTGTAAGTGCATAATGAAAAATAATTACAATCAGCGTTGCAAAAACACGAATTGTATCAATCCAATCATAATTTTTTCTTGCAGTGTCCATAACAGCTCCTGTTTAATTTAGTAATTTTTTTTCAAACGGCGTGTAATAAATCTTAAGTATTTGACTCAAAATAATAATTATCGCCATTATCACAAAAAAGAAAAATATTGCGCTCAATATTCCCATGTGTTCAAAGTCAAGCATTTTATCAAACAAATGTATTACCAAATGTTGAATCAGAATTGCCATGTACGAAATATCTTTGAAATTATTAATTTTCGCCATAATTTTTTTACAATTTTTATTCATAAAGTCAGCGGCGATGAACGAAAAATAAACCGACAGTACTGCCGCAAAAACGAAATGAATATTTATCGCATTGCCGAAATAATATTTTAACCAGATACCGGGAACTTCAATATCTTGCATTGAAGTATACAGAACCATTGCGGCTATCAAAATTACTGTCGTGATTCTCGGTATTGTTTGGAAAATTTTGTCTCGGCACATAAATAACGCCATACCTATTGCAAATTCCGGCAGACGCACCAAAAAAATTGTTTGAACTGCGAAAATTTTGCCTTGCGTTTCAAAATCTTGGAAAAAATTTGCAGTTATTCCGGCAATAATCATTGCTACAATCATTGTGGCGGGAATATTGATTTTTAAAAATTTATAAATCAGCGGCGAAAGCAGGTAAAGCCAAATAATTACTCCGACGAACCATTCACCGACTAAAAATAAATACGAAATGTCCAAAAACTTCAAAATATTTAAATCGAATGGAAACATTCCAAAAATAATTTCAACAGGCGTGCTGTCAAAAGCGTTTATGTGAAACAGATTAAATTTTGCAGATAAAAATTTTAATGACACCAACGCAATCAAGGCAAGAATGTAAGTTACTATGAACGGCAGAATTACGCGAATAATTTTGCGACGATAAAAATCAAGAATACTTTTTGAACGCTCCAGAGAACTTACAACCAAATAGCCGCTGATTCCAAAAAATGCGGCTATTCCAAAATGTCCAATTCCCATAAAATATGTATAAATTCCGTCTTTGAAAGTCGGATTTTCAAGAAATACAACGATATAATGAAAAACAATTATATGCAACGTGGATAGAACGCGGATACTGTCAATCCAATCATAATTTTTCTTCCTTTCGCAATGTTAGTGGTTAGTGATTAGTATATTTGGAATAATTTTTTTAGTGATTTATTTTTTTCATATATTGAACGTACTTTTTCTTTGTCTTGTCAAAGAGCAAACGCTCCTACTCGTCGCATTTGCAAGAAAGACGCTTTTTGAGCGTCCTGCGCGGCATCTTAGTTCTTCGTTCTCAGTCAGCAAATTTTTTCCCTAGCCTCCAGCCCCTAGCCCCTAAAACCTAGCCACTAATTATATTACCGGTTTAAAAAATTACAAACGGCATTCAGCAAAATTTCTTCCCAAATATAATTGCCGCTGAATTTTCCGCAACTGCGCGCGTCGTTGTCTTCGTCAATCGCCGTGCCGTTCATCATATAAATAAAGCCGCTTTTAGTTTGCGGAATAAAAAAAATTCCCGACAACATACCGAACGCCACGCCGGTATGTCCAATCAAATTAATTTCGTGATTCTTGCAGACGCGGGCGGAAGTTTTGCCGTCGATATGGTAAACGCCCAAACCGTAATTGAGAATTGCGCCGCCGTAATTGTTGCCGTTTGCGCCGTTGTAAATCCATTGCGTTTTAAACATTTCGGCGATTGAATTTTTTTCCAAAATTTTTTTGCCGTGAAAATTTCCGCCGTTCATCAGCATTTCAAGCGCGTTTGCCATTTCTGAAAATGAAATTCGCAAGCCGCCTTGCGGGGAAAAAATCGTGGCGTTTGTACCGATTTTATAATTTGTCAGACTGTAGGACTGCTGAAAATTTTCTGCGTAGGGATTCTGCAAAAAAATTGTATCCTCTGCAGGTTGAATATTTTTAAAATCGTCCGCCTTGCCGTACCAGTCGCCAAATTCATTCCAAACGCCTTGAGGATTTTTTTTCTGATAAACCGTGCCGAGATTTTCAAATTCTGCGCGCTTCAAATTTGCGGGAACATAATCAGCCGCCGTTTCAAGTTGCGCCAAAATATTTTCCCGCTGATAAATATCAAATCGCTTACCCGTGACATTTTCTATAATTGTTCCCAAAATGCCGTAATTCAAATTGCTGTAACTGAAAAAATTTTTATCCTCCGTCGCAAAATGTGCGCCGCCTTCATAAAATTTCCCGTCAGGTTTAAAAAAATCTTCAACGCCGTTTTCAGGCGGTATGCTGTAAATTGTACCGTCGCGCAGGGTTGAAGTATGACTTGCCAACATTCGCACGGTTATTTTTTCGGCGGGGAAATTCGGATTTCTCAATTTGAAATTTAAATAATTTGAAATGTCGGCGTCCAAATTTATTTTGCCGCGCTCAACCAGTTGCATTATTGTAAAAACCGTAAACATTTTTGAAATTGATGCCGCTCTAAATCTTGTTTGCCGCGTGACAGGTTTTTCATTTTCGCCAATTACGCGCCGCCCCAAAAATTTTGAATAAATTTCCGCGCCGTTTTTGTAAATAATTACTCCCAATCCCGGTACTTGAAATTCACTGTTACCGAGCATTTTTTCTAACTCAAAATCAAGGTTCATGCCATTCTCCAAACTTGAAAAATTCTTGTCTGTTTGCTATTATATCAGAAATTTTTCATAGGAGGTAGTCTTTTGGATTTTTGTATTTCTGAAATTAATAAAGAGATTTTTTCCCGAATTGACGGAAAATCTTACAAAAAAAATTGTACGGTGCCGCTTGAAGATTTACGCTATTTGAAATTGTTGCATAAAACTTTGAGCGGCGAAACTTTGCACGGCGAATTAATTTGTAATGTCAGTATCGCACAAAATTTGATTGATATTTTTGAAAAACTTTACACGGAGAATTATCCTATTGAAAAAATTCGGCTGGTTGACGAATACAACGCCGATGACGAACTTTCAATGAGTGATAATAATTCTTCGTGTTTTAATTTTCGCTTAGTTTCCAACACGAACAGAATTTCTTTGCACGGCTACGGCTTGGCGGTTGATATTAATCCGCTTTACAATCCTTACATTACTTTTCGTGACGGCAAAAAAAATATTGAACCTGCAAACGCCGTTGAATTTGAAGACAGGACAAAAAATTTTCCATACAAAATTACTGAAGATGATCTTTGCTATAAAATTTTTACCGCGCACGGCTTTTTATGGGGCGGCAGTTGGGACGATTCAAAAGATTATCAGCATTTCTATATTGAAAGGTAGAATTTAAATGAAAAAAATTCTGGTTTTAACGCTACTGATTTTTACGGCGATTTTTACAGGTTGCGGCGATGAATCTGCAACTCAAAATAATTTAAAAGTTATGCTCGGCTCAAATGTCCTGTCTTTGGACAGCGCGCAGGCGGTTGACTCTGCATCTTTTGAAGTTATCGCAGATTGCATTGACGGTTTAATGCAACTTGATTCAAACGGCAAGGCAATTCCCGCGCTTGCGTCAAGTTTTGAAGTTTCAGACGACGGAAAAACTTATACATTTCATCTGCGCGACGCAAAATGGGCTAACGGCGATGAAGTAACCGCCGACGATTTTGTATTTGCGTGGCGTCGTCATTGCCAAAAATCAGGCGAATATGCTTACATTTTCGGCAATACAGTTGCTTGCGTAAAAAATGCTGACGCCGTTATTAAAGGCGCAGATCCTGAAACTTTGGGCGTTACTGCCAAAGATTCAAAAACTTTGGTTGTTGAGCTTGATGCGCCTGTACCATTTTTCTTGTCTTTAATGGCGTTCCCGACTTTTTACCCGATTAATGAAAAATTTTATAACACTCTCGAAAAAGATTCATACGGCACAAGCCCCGAAACTTTCTTGTCAAAC
>CAJOGS010000169.1 GCA_905234045.1 uncultured Selenomonadaceae bacterium
AAGCGCGTCCGTCGTAGGGGTGCGCCTTGTTGTAAAACATCAGACTACCGCCAAAATCCCAATTTGCATAAAGTTTGCCTGAAACATTTTTTTCCCAACGCAACAGCCCCGCCACGCCAATTCCAACGCCTTGACCGTCATAATGAATACCGAGACCTTTGGGATTTGTATCACCTGTAGCACGTGTAAAAGTGAATCCGCGATAAAATGAAAGGGCGCGGTGTTGGTGCATTTTCTGCAAAACGTGCACATTGTAATTATCAATATTTCTTTCACTGCTCAAATTGCCGCGCAGATATTCCAGTTGAATTTCCCAATTCTTTTTAACGTCGCTGCCTTGATCTTCAGCGGCGGCGGTTGAAATATTTCCGCAAATTAAACCTGCCAAACAACAAGCCGTAAGAATTTTTTTCATTCAAAAATACCTTCTTCAGTTAAAGCCATTTCGCAAATTTCATCAAGCCGCGTAAAATTTTTTTTCAAGTACAATTCACCGAGTAACGCTTCAAATCCTGTGCTTGCATGATATTCTTGAACAGTTGCAACGCGCGGCGCGTGACTTTTTGCATTTCTGCCGCGTTTAAAAATGGTGCGTTCGTCTTCAGTCAAATATTTTTCAATTTTTTTATAGGCGTCGGCTTGAAAAGTTGCAGATACAATTTTTGCGCTCAAATCGTGGAGTTTATCTATTTTATGAGTTTTTTGCAAAAGGCGCGTCCTAACGTACAAATGAAAATAAGCGTCGCCGATATACGCCGTAACCAGCGGCGAAAGTTCCCGCGTGTCTACGCTTGTTTCCATTGTACACCATTTGGAGTATCTTCCAAAACTATTCCGACTGCTTTTAATTCGTCACGAATTTTATCGGCAACCGCCCAATTTTTATTTGCGCGGGCGTCTTGACGAATCGAAATAATAACATTCATCAATTTATCGACGAGTTCAGAATTGACTTCATTTTCTTCTTCGACAGCCTCAAAAATTCCGATAGTTCCCGCCATGTCAAGGAAAATTTCAGAAACGCGCATCATCATAAACGCTTCGGTACTGCGCGGCATAATTTTGCCCGCCGTATAATCGTTATAATAGCTGTTAATATCTTTGGCAAGTTCAAACATATAACTAATGGCAAGCGCGGTATTAAAATCATCGTTCATTGCGTCATCAAATGCTGACATTAAACGCTCGGCATTATCAACAAGTCCGCCCGTGCGTGAAGTTTCCAAAACTGAAGTCGAATTATTTTTCACAAATTCAGACGTTTCAATTTTTTTAATCATTTCGTCCAAATTTTTATTGGCAGTTTTCAAACGATTGTAAGCAGTCTGCGCCTCTTTAATTCTGTCTTCATTGAAGTCCAACGGACTGCGATAATGAGTTTGGATAAGGAAAAATCTGACAACTTCTCCGGGATATTTTCTTAAAATATCTTCGACTGTAAAGAAATTTCCGGCGGATTTACTCATTTTGTCATTATTGATTGTGATAAAACCGTTATGCAACCAATATTGAGCGAAGGCATTTTCATCGCCGATAGCCGCGCAGGATTGAGCAATTTCATTTTCATGGTGCGGGAAAATTAAATCTGCGCCGCCGCCGTGAAAGTCGAATTTTTCGCCGAGATATTTCAAAGACATTGTGGAACATTCAATGTGCCAGCCCGGGCGACCTTTGCCAAATGGACTGTCCCACGCAGGTTCATCAGGTTTAGCCGCTTTCCAAAGCGCAAAATCCATCGGGTGGCGTTTTCTGTCGTCAACTTCGATACGTGCGCCCGCTTGCATATCTTCCAATTTGCGCCCGCTCAATTTGCCGTAATGGTCGTATTCTTCGACGCTGTAAAAAACATCGCCGTTGAAAAGTCTGTAGGCGTAGCCTTCGTCAATCAGTTTTTCAACCATTTCAATAATATCGGGAATATTTTCAGAAACTTTTGGATAGAGATCGGCGCGTTGAATATTCAGCGCGTCCATTGATTCAAAATAGGCGTCAATGTTGCGTTCAGAAATTTCATTCCACGCCACGCCTTTACGGTTTGCCGTCGCAATAATTTTATCGTCAATATCAGTGAAATTTTGAATGTAGCGGACTTTGTAGCCGAGACGATTGAAATAACGGCGTACAACGTCCCAAAAAACGAACGGGCGGGCGTTGCCGATATGCGGCGGATTGTATGGAGTTACGCCACAGCAATAAATGCTGACTTCGCCTTCTTTGAGCGGTTTAAATTTTTCTTTGCGTCTCGTCATCGTGTTGTAAACTTGAATCATTTTTCAATTCTCCTTTGTAGCAATAAATTTTCTAATCCTTCGATTATTTTACCAAAATTTTTAAAAACTAACCACTATGACGAATTATTTTTATATGCAGTTGTGGCGGTAGGGATTGTTGAATAAATTTTTTATAAATTAAAAATACTTTTTCTTTGTACTGATGAAAATTTTTTATATATTGAACGTACTTTTTCTTTTTTTTTATTAAACATTTTTATAAATTAAATGTAATTTTTATTTGTACTGATGAAATATTTTTATATATTGAACGTACTTTTTCTTTGTCTTGTCAAAGAAAATGTACCAAAAAAAAAACGCTCTGCCCGTCAGGTTTTTCACGTTTAGCGCGGTAACAAGTCAGCCGTCCAGCCGCGTCCCACCTTTTACACCGAATTTTAATCACAGGCAAAAACAGAGACGGGCTGGGGCGCGGGTAGTCTTAATAAAAGAAATTTGCTAAAGGTTGAGAAGTTCCAACTTGCTACTTTTTTTAGTTCGATTATTCAACGCGCTCTAGCCCAAATAAAGTAGTTCGATAGTTGGATAGTGCGATAGTTGGATAGCTATACCACTACAACACTACAACACTATCCAACTACCACACTACACCACTACCAAACTTTTCTGAGCATAACCGACGCGCCAAAATTTCTGTCATGCGAACCTTTTTGAAGTGCAAGATCTCCGCCCAAAATCCAGCCGTGCGCAAATTCATTTTCCCCGCTCAATATCAAAATAAAATGCGTTTTATCCTGATTATTTTTCAGCGTGTAAAAATTGTAGCCGTCGCCTTCGTAGCTGAAATTTAATTCGGGGTCTGCGCCTGTGAAAGCGTGTTTTATTCCGATTCTTGCCGCGTAATTTCCTTTTGCCAACACGCGCTTAAATTCTACGCCCAAAGTTCCCGCGAAATAGCCGTTACTCTTTGAATTTACATGTTGATTGAAAATGCCCGCGCCCGTCTCGTTGTAGGCGTGTTGTTTCAATCTTGAGTACTGCAAATTGATGAACGGCGAAATTGCAGAGGATTTTTCAGGCGTCAAATTTCTTTTATATTCGCCGCCAATTTCAAAAATATTTGAGTCGTAATTTGCACTCGTACGAAGTCCCAACGTCGAAATTGAGCGGTTCAAATTGTTGCGAACTTTGCCGCCGTCAATGTATAAAAAAGCGTTGTCAACGTCGTTATGATAACCTAAATAAATGCCGCCGCGTTTGTCCTTCATTTCGCCGCTTGAATAATTTGCACCGAAGCCTGTTGTAGCTGAAAAATAATCCGCCGCGCCAATTTTCGCTAAATGCTCTGTCATAGCCGCCGCTGATTGCTTGATCGTGATATTTTGCGTCGCCGTTCAATTTGCCCCAATCTTTGTTAAATTTTATCCGGAAATTGTTATCAACGCTTGCGGGATAATCAGCATTTACGCCCATTACAACGCCGTTATCGCCGTCCGCAAAATTATTTCCGCCGACATTAAAATTAGCAGTCTCGGTTGAAAATGCCGTCGTCAATCTGTCTGAAATAACTTTACCGACAATGCTGTTTTTTTGTGCAAGGCTCATCATTTGCGCCGCGTCTGAATTTCCAATTTGCGAAAGTGCAATTTTTGCATTTACCGCGTCGAAATTATACAGCGGCACAAGTTGCGCTTTTCTGTAATCGTCGGTTAAAAGATTAGCCATATTATTTGCCGCAAAAAATGCTACACTTTCATTGTCAGTCAAGTTGCCGATATTATTCGCCGCGTGCGTCGTGACAATTACAGAATTATTTTCAACTTTACCGGTTGCACTCAACAAGCCTGAAATTTCTGTCGGCATTTGAGAATTTTTTAAATCGCCGACAACGCCGTTTGTTGCCGTCAAAATATTTTTAGTTTCATTCGGCAATAAATTTTTCGTCGCAGCTGTGGAGCCGTTGACATTCGCCGTGCCGCCGCCCGTCGCCTCAATTTTGCCGTTCACTGTCAAAGACGCCATTTTTTCATTATTGTCGCCGTTTACAAGGTCGGTAATGCTGTAGTCGTCGCGGTAATGTGTCATTTCATTAAATCCATAATTTTTGGCGTCCATCATTTGCCCGGTATTTGATATTTTACGCTTGTAACGCATATATGAACCGCGATATTCAGTATTTCCGCCAATGCTGTTTGCGCCAAATTCAAAATGTACCGCGTCGCCGTCTGCGCCGTTTGCCGTGACTTTATTGTTAATGCCGTCAACGCGAATACCCGTCGCTCCATAACCGTTTGTAAAAATATTTCCCTTTTGCGTTATATCGTTGTAAGAGCCGAAAACGTGCAAGCCGACGCCCATTGTTGCATTATTGTAAGCGTCAACGTACTGCCCGTTTTCTCGTGCCGAATATCCTTGTTCGTTTGTCAATGTTACATTGTCATTGTAAATCGAACGTCCATAAAAA
>CAJOGS010000170.1 GCA_905234045.1 uncultured Selenomonadaceae bacterium
AATCAGAGAAATCACCAGCTATTTTACCAGTACCGACATAAACCGAATCTACAACCACAGGTACAGAATCAGTACCAACCATTTCTATAGTACCAAGTTTAGGATTATAAATTTTAGAAACTTCAACACCGACGTGAGAGCGACGCTTGCTCCCGCTCATCACATTAATTGTTTTTTTACTTTCAATCATCGCCCTCACCTCCTCACCGGCTGATAAAAATACAAAAGGCACTCACTTTTTCCGTGAGTGCCTTTTCTTCAAAACCTCTTGCAAGTTTTTTTTTCTTGCTTTATAATAAAGGTATATTTTGTATACCCTAGTTTGGCTAGCTTTTAAATTAGCTGCAAAAACTTTTGTAGCCTGTGTAATTTGACGTTACACGGATTACGTTAAAAGGTTTCGTGACTGGCATCACGGATCGGGTTCTGACGTTTACCAGACGTTCAGAGCCTTTTTTGCATCTATCTATATATTCATTTGTCAATTAAGCGACAAAACTCATTTCTTATGTCAATCGGAGTAACCTCTACCCCGCTTTTTACATTATCAATTTAATTACCATACAACTTTAATAGCATTATAGAATTTTATTTAAAATATATCAAGTACTAAAATTTTTTATTTTCTAAAATCCACATCTTTAATTCAAATGATAGAATTTTTTCTGGAAACAATGAATGTACTTATTAACCGTCGTATGTGATAAATTCAAACTTCTTGCTATCTCTTCAACTGTCTTATTGGGATTTAAAATTTTATAGCGTATAATTTGCATTCCAATATCTTCAGAGTTGGATTCAATGCACTGATTAATTACAAAAAGCAAATTGTGATATGCTGATAATTTTTCTTGTAACTTACCAAGAATAATTGCATCGTAACAACCGTATGACAATAAAAAAGAAATTATGCGCTCTAAAGAAAATATCAACGCCTCAACTTTATGCCGAGAAAAAATATCCTCAACCGGCAAATTATAATCCATCATCATTGATATTTTGCTTAAAAATTTATCCCGCCAACGCTGAAGACCGTTAGGGTGTACGTTAAGTTTTAAACCAATCTTAACAAATGAATCAGCACGGCTGAATTTATCATATAGAAATATTTGTTCTTCAGGCGTCGAGTCTGCCAACACAGCGGATACAATTACATCATTATTTTCTTCACAGAGCAAACGTAATTTTAATTTCCAC
The DNA here is from genome assembly GCA_905234045.1 of uncultured Selenomonadaceae bacterium. Taxonomy (GTDB): domain Bacteria; phylum Bacillota; class Negativicutes; order Selenomonadales; family Selenomonadaceae; genus Quinella. The sequence goes on from CAJOGS010000170.1 coordinate 1,198, forward strand.
GTTTTATCTGAATCATTAACTTCACAAATGCTTTTCAAATAACGATGATCTTCACCATTTAAATATTGATAGTGATAGAAATGTAACAAGGCATTTTTAGCAAGCAAAAATTTCAAGTGCATAATTTACCTACTCTTTAACCAAAAACATCATATCCTCTATTTCTTGAGTTACCGAGCGGAGATATTTCAGAAAATCCAAAAGTTCGGCGCGTTCCTCTGGACAATAACGGTAAATTTCAATTTCTTTAGAAAGCTGAATCAAATAAAATTCAGACATTGCCTTGAAATCGTGTACAACACGCGGAATTGAAGAAACTTCGCCAAACAGCAACAATCGTTCTAAAGTCAAACAACGCTGATTAACCATTTGAAATTTCTGGGAAATATTTCCGACTTCTTCTTCACCGTTAATTGAATCTAACTGAAATTCGATTGCCATAAAAACCTCCTGATCAATAAATTTTGTGTGATAATGTATCACTTTTTTTTAATGGTTGCAAGTATTTTTGATAAAAATTTTTCAATTTCAAGAAAAAATAAACAACTCTATTTAATTCAACAAAAAAAGCAGGGAATTTTCTCCCCGCTATAATTTTTTTTTGACTGTATTTTAGCGACAAGCCGCCGTGCGCCGCGTACAATTTTCAATCATACCGTAAACTTCTTCCTTACTGGGAACGGCTGGCGAAAATTTTAAAACAGTATCAGAAATAGTATCTTTAGAAAAACCGTCTTCAACAAGTAACTGAATAGCATTTTCATCAAGTTTTGATGACCAATTTGTTTGCGAGTCATCAAGATTATTTTTAACAAAAGTAAAAAATTTAAATTCGCAGACGGATTCAGGCTTTTCATTCATAATTGTTTCAATACGATGAATTTTTTCAGATTCAACATCTTCTTTGTCTCTTGCAATATTTTTAGCATCTTCGTTAAGCAAGTTTGAAAGTTCGGTAGAACGCAATACAAGGCGTTCATATTCTTCTTGTTGCGGAAATGGCGTAGCTAATTCGTTTATACCTGCTTGAATTTTTTTGTTCAATTCGTCAATCTCACGTTTTTTGGCGTCAGCGGCGTTTACTCTGCCATTAACCTTTTCAATAATTCGGTTGATACTGTCACCGGCAATGGACGATGAATAACATTGCACCATAATTTTTCCAGAGATTAAAATTTCTTCCCTTGAAAGACTCGGATTAAAATCAGTTGAAATGTGCAAGCCTTTATATTCGCCTTTTAAGCCGTGCAACGGGCAATGGCTGAATGACGATTCTTTATTTTTCTTGATTATTTCAGCAACAAAATTTGTAGCCTCTTTTTTATCTTCAAATGTTTGCCCATTCAGGATAATCGAGAATTTTTCCTTGCCTTCTTCGTCCATAACGGTATTTTGTTTGACTGTTTCAATATCAGCTTTAATGTTATCAAGAATTTTTTGAGCGTCTGAAATTTGTACAGGATAAGTTTGTTTAACTTTACGCTCCAATTTTTCGTGAGCGTGTAAAAATTCAGAGCGAGAAATTTTCAAACGTTCAAGTTTAACGTCAATATCCATTTTTTCCTTGATAAGTGGATTACCTGTTGCAATGGCTTTAATTTCAGCATAAGACAATGTAGCCTCATCAATATCATCTGCAGAACGTGCGGGAGTTTTTGAAGTCATTATCTGCGAAATAAAGCGTTGCTTATTCTCGATTATCTGATCGGGTAGGTCAAGAACATTACTGCTCCCTTCCCCCCTAAGAACCGTACGTGAAAGTTTCCCTTCATACGGCTCAAGCACTTATAAGCCCTGTTTTTCAACAGAACCGGCTCATTTAAATTTGGTTTCAAAACTGCAATTCTTGTGAATAAGTGTTTCTTTATTTTCAGCGTTATGACTAATTTTATATTCGGACTCGATTGTTAAACGTTTCCCACATATTGGACAAAAACCGTCTTGTAATTTGTAAAGTTGGCTTAATTTCTTTCTGCCGTTAAAGTCATTTTTCATTCGCTTATCGTCGCGTTCGTCAAAGTAGTTTTCCCATTTTTCATTGTAAATTGTTGCTTCTGATTTAGTTTTGATAAATCTTGTAATTTTTGTATCTGTAGCGTAAATAAGTTTCAGAAATTTGCCTTCCGTCAATTCTTCTGAGAAAGTCCAAATGCGATTATCAACTTGATGAAAATATTTCTGTGCTATCCATTTATGCGACTTTTTAGGGTGTCTACGTTTACACCAACGCCATAAACTTTTCCAAATATCGTAGTCTAATTTCTCAAAATATTTTGCGGAGACGTTGTGTTTATGGAAATTTACCCAGCCGCGAATAATTGGATTAAGTTTTCTAATCAGAAAAGACTGTTTTAGCATAGGATTTTTCTTGATTATTCCACGAATTCTATCAATTAAGGCTTTATAATTTTTGTCTGAAGGCATAATCAAAAGTTTGTCGTTGTACCACTTGACATTACAGCCGAGAAAGTCGAATCCTTCAGTAATATGTGTTATTACTGTTTTGTTTTCAGCTAATTCTAAGCCGCGTTCCTTCAAAAATTCCCGAATTATTGGCAATACTCCATTTTCCAGTAATTCTTTTGTTTCACCTGTGACAATAAAATCATCAGCGTAACGAACAAAATTTACTTTCGGAAAATATGCTTTACCTTTAATTTTCGTCTTGTGATACTTTTCCAAAATTTTATATTCCAACCCGTCAAGTACCATATTACAAATAACTGGTGAAATTGGCGAGCCTTGCGGCGTACCTTTTTCTGTTTGGAATAATTTTTGAGTTTCAATATAGCCGCTTTTCAACCACTTTTTCAAAATCTTTTTATCCAGTGGAATATTATTTAAAATCCAGTCGTGGCTAATATTATCAAAACAGCCTTTTATATCGCCTTCAAGTACCCACTTTGCCGATTTCATTTTTCCCAAGTCTGCAAAACATTGTTCAATAGCGTCTTGTACACATCTTTTCGGTCTGAATCCGTAGGAATTTAAATCCGCTGTAATTTCTGCTATTGGTTCAAGTGCAAATTTATAAAGTGTTTGCATTGCTCTATCGTGCATTGTTGGAATACTCAAAGGTCTCTTCTTTCCGCTTTTCTTGTTGATGTAGATTCTTTTCAGCGGTAACGGTTGATAATTTTTGCGTTTGAGTCCAAAAATTGAGTCATATTTTTGTTTTTGTGTTATCCAAATTTCTTTGTCAACACCTGCAGTTATTTTACCTTTATTTTCTGTCACTCTCTTTACCGCTAATGCTCTGCCGTAAAAAGAATGTGTCAGTAGCCATTGCAAAGATTTTACTTTGCCGTGTCTACCTTCTAAATGAGCCTTTACGATACGCTTTTGCAGTTTTTTAACGTAGTCTTCCGCTTTTTTCCAGTTTATTTGATTCCAAGCGGAGGCAACGTTAGAAGTTGCACACGCTTTCGCGTTCATTTGCTTTCCCTCCTTCAAAAATTCTACAAAATATCTCGTAA
>CAJOGS010000171.1:0-1129 GCA_905234045.1 uncultured Selenomonadaceae bacterium
GGGACATGTGGCAGTTGTGACGGGCACGAAAGTTTTTGAGTTTTTAAAAATCCCTGCAGTTGTGGCAGGATTCGAGGCTGAAGAAATTTTGTTGTCGGTAATAAATTTATTGAAACAGATTGACGAAGGACGCGCCGAAATTTCAAACGAATATAAAAGCGTGGTAAAATCTGAAGGCAACGTTGCTGCCAAAAATATTCTTTATCAAGTTTACGAAGAAGTTGACGCAGATTGGCGCGGCTTGGGCAAAATTCCAAATTCCGGCTTGAAAGTTCGTGATGAATTTTCGCAATTTGATATTGAAAAAGTTTTGCCTGTTGAAGTGCAGACAGTCAAAAAAAATACCGCGTGTCGTTGCGGCGAAGTTTTGCGCGGTATTTGTAAACCGACTGATTGTAAATTGTTTGGCAAAGCATGTCAGCCGTTGCATGCAGTCGGTTCTTGTATGATTTCAGTTGAGGGCGTCTGCGCGGCGTGGTATAAATATAGTGGTATAGTTTGGTAGTTAATAAAATTTTTAGGAGGCTGAAAATATGACCAAAAAATTAACTGCAGAAATTATTGCTGAGGAAAATCAAAAACTTTTGGACGCTTACACTGATGAAAACGGCAAATTTTATATCAAAGAAACATATTCCGTTGCTGAAGGCGGTATGCATTACATTGTTTCAAAAAATTTGACATTGATTAGATTGGTAAGTGAATTTGCAAAAAATTTGATTGACGACGGAAAAGCGATTTTGATTCGTAAGGAAGATTGGGACGCCTTTAAAAATTCTGCAATGAAATTCTAGGGCGTGTTTGTAAATTTTTTTTAGATTTTTATATTAAAATTTACTTTTTTAAAGAAAAGTAACAAAAAAAAGTAAAAAAATTGCACAGGGTGCACAGTTTTTTTACTTACCAATACGCACTAGAATAAAATTTAAAATTAGGAGACAAAGATTTTGAGTAAAATAACAATGTCACACGGCGCGGGCGGCAAGTTCAGCGCAGATTTAATCAAAGAAATAATTTTGCCCGCGTTCGATAACGAATATTTGAACGAATTGCACGACGGCGCAAAACTCGGCAAACTTGCGATGACTACTGACGGTTATGTTGTACGCCCGTTATTTTTTCGCGGCGG
>CAJOGS010000171.1:1162-5207 GCA_905234045.1 uncultured Selenomonadaceae bacterium
ATTTGCGGCACTGTAAACGATTTGGCGGTTACGGGCGCAATTCCGAAATATATTTCTGTCGGCGCAATTATCGAAGAAGGCTTTGACTTCGACGACTTGAAAAAAATTGTGCAGGCAATGGCGGCGGCGGCGAATGAAGCGGGCGTTAAAATTGTTACGGGCGATACAAAAGTTGTCGGAAAAGGTCAAGCTGACGGTATTTTTATCAACACGGCGGGAATTGGCGAATTGATTGGCGGCGTTGATATTTCCGCCAAAAATGTTCGCGCAGGTATGAAAATTTTAGTTTCGGGAACGATTGGCGATCACGCGGCTACAATTTTATCTGAACGGCACGGCTTGGAATTGCCGGAAAATATTAAATCTGACTGCGCGCCGCTTAACAAAATGATCTTTGAAATGCTGACAGTTGAGCCGAAAATTGCAATGCTTAGAGACGCCACACGCGGCGGAATTGCGGCGATTTTAAATGAAATTGCGACGGCGGCAAATGTTGGAATTGTTTTGGAAGAAAATAAAATTCCCGTCCGTGAGGAAGTGCGCGGCGTCTGCGATATTTTGGGCTTTGACGCGCTTGAACTTGCTAACGAAGGGAAAATTATTGCCGTCGTACCGGCTGAATCTGCCGAAAAAATTCTTGCCGCAATGAAAAATTTTGAGTACGGACAAAACGCGGCGATTATCGGCGAAGTTACAGAAAAATTTCAAGGTAAAGTCGGAATGAAAACAAACATCGGCGGCTTGCGAATTGTTGATATGCCTGTTGGCGAATTAGTCCCGCGTATTTGCTAAAACGCCGTTTCTAAAAATTTTTTCAACTTTCACAGAAACAAATTCGCCGAGTTTAATTTTTGGAGTGGCGGGAACATAGACGCGCACATAATTTTTTGTAAGACCGTCAATAAAGCCGTTTTCTTCAGTTTCGGCGATAATTTCGACAGTTTGCCCAATTAATTTTTCGGCGAACTGTTTTTCTTTTTCGGCTGAAACTTCCAATGCACTACCTGCGCGAATTTTTTTAGTTTGCCCGTCAATTTGGTTTTTCATGGCGGCGGCAACCGTTCCCGCCCTTGACGAAAATGGGAAAACGTGAATTTTGCTGAACGGCTGATTTTTTATAAATTCAATCGTCTCTTCAAAAAGCGCGTCCGTTTCATTCGGAAAACCGACAATTAAATCTGTGCCGATTGAAATGTTGGGAATTTCGGCAACAAGCCGCGCCGTTAAATCAGAAAAATTTTTCGCAGTGTAGGGGCGGTGCATAAGTTTCAAAATTTCATCACTGCCACTTTGCAACGGCAAATGTACATGGTTGCAAATTCTTGAATCGCTTTTCATCAGATTAATTAAATCGTTCGTCATTTCGGCAGATTCCAACGAACCAAGACGCAGGCGCGCAGGATTCGCAGTTTCCAAAACTGTTTTAACCGCGTCAACTAAATTTGTGCCGTTTTTAAAATCTTTGCCGTACGCGCCAATGTGTATGCCCGTCAAAACAATTTCCTTGTAGCCGTCATTTGCAAGTTGCTGACATTCACGGCGAATACTTTCAAGACTGCGCGAACGAACTCGACCGCGTACAAATGGAATTATGCAGTACGAACAAAAATTATTGCAACCGTCTTCAATCTTCAAAAATGCGCGGGTACGGTGCGGAGTGTGCGGCAACTCTTCAAATTCTGAAATAGTTTCAACGTTGCCGACAGTCAAAATTTTTTCGTCACGATTTTTTAAAGTGCGTTCAACCAATTCAACAATTTTTGTGCGTTCAGCCGTTCCAATTATTACGTCAACGCCTTCAATTTTTGAAATTTCCTGCGGTTCACTCTGCGCGTAGCAACCGACTACAACTAAAACGGCGTTTGGATTCGCACGCGCCGCACGTCTGATAATTTGGCGGGATTTTTGCGAACTCAAAGAAGTAACGGTACAAGTATTTACAACTACAACATCAGCAATTTCAACTTCGGCGGTAATTTCATAGCCCGCCGCGCCGAAAAGTTTTTGCATTGCTTCAGTTTCGTATTGATTGACTTTACAGCCCAAAGTATAAAAGGCAACTTTCAAATTATCAACTCCACGTATTTTAAATTTTAATATACATAACCCGTCGTAAAAAATCCAAACCAAATATAATCGTCACTACGTAAAGATATTACTTCTCCGTTCCCTATGTTAATATTGCCGCGCCTCGATACATTTTCATTATATTTAAATTCAAATTCAGCCTTTGAACTATTTGCAGAAAGCCCTGACCTGTCAAATTTTTTGTTGCTGTTTTTATAAAGTTTTATACCAGATACAACGCCGCACTGAATATCGACGGAAAAACCTTCATTTTTATAATTTAGGGTAATTGAGTGATTTGTGTCTTCCATATTTGAAGGTTGCCCATATTTCTTTACAACTTCGTCTTTATCCATGCCAAGATAAATTCCGCCGATTGATTCAAAATACTGCGGTTCTTTTGTTTTGCGAAGCGGCGTTTTGTCATTAAAAACAAGTATTTCATGATAACCTTCATAACTTCCGAAAGGATGCAAATAAATTTCTCTGTAGCCGTTGTCTTCCATAATTTTTATTTTATAAAATGAAACTGTATCGCCTATGTAACCAACAGAAATAATTTTGCAACCGTTAATTGAATAATCTTTGCCGATAGTCAAAACAAGATTTCCTTTTAAATCGTACCAATTTCCAAACGGAATAGCATTTTGACCAAATGCTTGATTTGTTGAAATAGAATAATAATCAAAATAACGTGAATCATAATACATACCGGCAGAAACGAAAGAAGGATAAATCATCGCCGCAACAGTTGTGCCTGCAATAAAATTTTTTAACATTTTTGATGTTTTTAACATTTTAATACACTCCAAAATTAATTTAATTCGTATTGAACAATGGCAAGCGCGGAAATTGCCGCCGTGTCGGTTTTCAAAATAGTTTTACCGAGTGAAACACTCACGCCGCCATAATTTTTAATTTCTCTAACTTCGCGTTCAGAAAATCCGCCTTCAGGACCAATCAGAATTATAATACCTTTTTCGCAGTCGCAATTTTTATAGGCGTTGAGAATTTCGGAAAGATTTTCTGAAGTTTCTCTTTCGTTACAAAATAAAAGCAACGCGCCTTGTTTGTTAAATTTATCGTTTTCAAATTTGCCGAGTGTCGGAGAAATTTCTTTCAGCCAGTCTGCAATTTCTTTAATGTTGCCAATTTCCGGCAATGTATCACGGGCGCATTGTTCAGCCGCCTCTTTAGCCAAACGATTCCAACGATCCAATTTTGATTTTACGCGGAAAGTACCGGGACGCGCTATAGTTCTGTCTGAAATAAGCGGCTGCAATTTGTCAACGCCCAATTCAGTTGCCTTTTCAACAATCGTATCAAATTTATTTTGTTTTGGCAGACAGTCCGCCAAAGTTACGCGCTTATTCAAAATTTCAGTTTTGGTAATTTCGCTGATACATTTGGCGTAAATTTTTTCAGAATTAAAATTTGTAAGTTCAAGCGTCGCCGTGTTGCCGAATTTATCAACTGCAACAATGGTATCGCCTTTTTTGGCACGCAGGGAGTTTGCCAGATGATTTGCGTCTTTGCCGGTTATCTCTACAACTTCAGAAAGTTTATCCAAAAAAATTCTCTTCATATTTTCACCGCTTCCGCAATTTTTATTTGAGAAATTTTTTCGACAAATTGTAAATTAATTCCTGCAGAATAGTTAGTTGGTAGTTGGTAGTTAGTAGTTGTCAGTGGTTAGTAATAAAAACGAATTTTCTTTTGTTACTTTGCTTTTTTAAAGAAAAGTAAATCTAATATAAAAAAATATTCAAAAGGTTACCTACACGCACTAGGGGCTGTTGGTAAAGTAAACAATGCAACAAATAAAAAAAATTATCAAGTTGGAATTACCTAACCTTCAGCAAATTTCTTTTTGTCAGTGTACCCGCGCCCCAGCCCGTCTCTGTTTTTGCCTGTGATTAAAATTTGTGTAAAAGGTGGAACGCGGCTGAATGGCTGACTTTTTACCGCGCTAAACGCG
>CAJOGS010000171.1:5224-9896 GCA_905234045.1 uncultured Selenomonadaceae bacterium
TCTTTCTTTTTGGTACTTTTTCTTTGACGCAACAAAGAAAAAGTACGTTCAATATATAAAAAAAGTTCAAGAAAAAATTTGATAACAGACTTTTTCAACAGCACCTAATAACTATCAACTAACCGCTACCCGCTACTTTGCAAAACATAGAAAAAAGGTTTAATCTCAAATTACAATTAATATGTACATTTTTTCTAAAACTGATATAATTAATAAAAATTCATAAGGAGTGAAAAATTTGTTTGGCTTTTTGAAAAGATTTTTGGGCGATAACAACGAAAAAGAAATTAAACGAATGCAAAAAGTTGTCGATAAAATTAATTCACTTGAGGCGACATATCAAAATTACACTGACGATAAATTGACGGGCTTAACAGATGTTTTCCGTGAAAGAATAAGAAACGGCGAAACTTTAGATAGTATTTTGCCTGAGGCTTTTGCAGTTTGCCGTGAGGCTTCGCGCAGAATTTTGGGAATGAGACATTTTGACGTTCAATTAATTGGCGGAATGTGTCTTCACGAAGGAAAAATCGCCGAAATGAAAACCGGCGAAGGTAAAACTTTAGTGGCGACATTGCCGGTATATCTCAACGCGCTTGAAGGTAAGGGCGTTCATATGGTCACGGTTAATGATTACCTTGCACGCCGTGACAGCGAATGGATGGGGCGGCTTTATAATTTTTTAGGTTTAACCGTCGGCTTGATTGTTCATGATATGGATTTTCCCGAAAGAAAATTTTCCTACAACTGCGACGTAACTTTCGGTACAAATAACGAATTTGGTTTTGACTACCTGCGCGATAATATGGTAGTTCATCAGGAACAAATGGTGCAACGCCCGTTGCATTACGCAATAGTTGACGAGGTTGACTCAATTTTAATTGACGAGGCAAGGACGCCGCTTATAATTTCAGGTCCCGGTCAAAAATCTACCGACATTTATGGAATTATGGCGCGTGCGGTTTCAACTTTAAAAGAGGGCGAAGATTACACGGTTGACGAAAAGCAGAAAACTGTTTCGCCGAAAGATGAAGTTATTCCGAAAATTGAACAACGTTTGGGAATTTCCAATTTATACGCGGCTGAAAATATCGAATACTCTCACTGCTTTACGGCGGCGTTGCGTGCAAAATCTTTGTTCAAACGTGACAGAGATTATGTCGTTCGTGATGATGAAGTTATAATCGTTGACGAATTTACAGGGCGTCTTATGCCCGGGCGCAGATATTCTGACGGCTTGCACCAAGCCATTGAAGCAAAAGAAGGCGTTAAAATTCGCCGTGAATCTCAAACGCTTGCTACAATAACTTTCCAAAATTATTTCCGTATGTATGATAAATTGGGCGGTATGACGGGCACGGCGAAAACTGAAGAGGACGAATTTTTAAAAATTTACAAATTGCCGGTTGTTGTTGTTCCAACAAACAGACCTGTTCAAAGAATTGATCACCCTGACGTAATTTATAAAAATAAACGCGCAAAATATAAAGCCGTCGGCAAAATGGTTGAAGAAGTTCATGCAAAAGGGCAGCCGGTTTTAATCGGTACAACTTCAATTACACAATCTGAAGAACTCAGCGCAATTTTGAAAAAGCGCGGTATTCCGCACAATGTTTTAAATGCAAAGTTCCACGAAAAAGAAGCTGAAATTGTTTCAAACGCGGGACAAAAAGACTCGGTTACAATCGCAACAAATATGGCGGGGCGCGGCACTGATATTAAACTTGGTGAAGGCGTTCCCGAACTCGGCGGACTTTTCATAATTGGCACGGAGCGGCACGAATCACGCCGAATTGATAATCAGTTGCGCGGACGTTCAGGGCGTCAAGGCGACCCGGGCGAATCCAGATTTTATCTTTCGCTTGAAGATGATTTAATGCGTCTTTTTGCGTCAGATAATGTTGCAAAAATTATGGACAAACTCGGTATGGAAGAAGACGACCCGATTGAACATACTTTAATTACAAAGTCGATTGAACACGCGCAGAAAAAAGTTGAGGCGCGCAATTTCGATATTCGCAAGCACGTTTTGGAATATGATGACGTTATGAATCAGCAACGCGAAATTATTTACGGCGAACGCAAAAAAATTCTTAACGGCGAAAATCTGCGCGAAAATATCGTCGGTATGATTAACCACATTATCAAATCCGAAATGAATCAATACGCAAATGAAAAACTTTATCCCGAAGAATGGCAACTTCCCGAAATTATCAAAGACGCTGAACAAATTTATGCTGAACAGGGACAAATCAGCCTTGCCGAAATGGAAAAAATGAGCCGTGACGAAATTAAAGAATACCTTGAAGGTATCGCCGCCGCAAATTACAAAAAACGTGAGGAAATGTTCGGCGAAGAAACAATGCGGGAACTTGAAAAAATTATTATGCTCCGCGTTGTTGACAATAAATGGATGGAACATTTAGACCATATGGATATGTTGCGCGAAGGAATAAATTTGCGTGCGTACGGACAAAGAAATCCGCTTGCCGAATATAAAATTGAGGCGTTGGCAATGTTTGAGGAAATGGAGGCGGCAATTCAAGACCAAATTGCATCATTGATTTATCATGTTGCAGTTGTCTCACAAGAAGAGCAGAAAGTTCAAGACAGATTGCAAAATGCTCAAGCATCGCACGGCGAAGAAGTCAGCCCCGCCGAAACTCAAAAAAAGCCGAAAAATGCAGACGGCAATAAAATCGGCAGAAATGATCCTTGCCCTTGCGGCAGCGGCAAAAAATATAAAAATTGTTGCGGGCGCGGTAAATAATTTTTTAAGGAGTTGTTAAAAATGAACCGCGATAAAAACGGCTTTGTAATTTTTGATGATGATTTTCGCCGTGAAATGATGACGCCAAAACAATTTGCTTTGAGCAACAAACATAGCGAAGAATTTAAAAAACTTTTGGCAAAACGTGACTCCGGCGAAATTTCTGAACAAGAATATAACAAATTTACCGAAAAATTGGACTGCAAACACGAGTCAGAATATGAAAAACTCTACGCTGAAGAACACAAAGAAAAAATTTCATCGAATGTTGATTTTAATTCAATGGCAGTTGCAAATTTTTAGTTAAGAGGATAAAAACTTTTGTACAAAATTATTTTTTACGAAGACAAAAAAGGTAGTGCTCCGGTTTTAGAATACATCAGCAGTCTTGCTGTTCGTGATGACCAAGAAAGTACAAAAAAATTCAATCGGATAATGGATTACATTGAAAAATTGCGAGATGGAAGCAATTATGTTAAACACTTTGACGGCGAAATTTGGGAACTTCGCCCCATTAAGGACAGAATTTTATTTGCCGCGTGGATTGAAAATTCTTTTGTATTACTTCATCAGTTTAGGAAGGAAACGCAAAAGACGCCGCGCAGTGAAATTGAAAAGGCACAACGTGAATTGGATGACTTCAAATCAAGAAAAATCTGATTAAAAATTTTGGAGGCATTATGAATAAACTTGTTAGAGATAAAAATCCGCTGGTGCATTGCCTGACAAATTATGTTACGGTTAATGACGTGGCAAATGCAATTTTGGCGGTAGGCGGTTCGCCGATTATGGCGGACGATATTGACGAAGTGGCGGAAATTGTTTCAATCGCAAATGCGGTTGTCGTCAACATCGGCACATTGAATGAACGTACGATAAATTCAATGGAAAAAGCCGTTGTCGCCGCAAATTTAAGAAGTATTCCTGCGATTTTGGATCCTGTAGGCGTTGGCGTTTCGACGTTGAGAAATAAAACTGTCGAACGCTTTTTACGCACGGTTCATTTTACGGCGATTCGCGGCAATTTGTCAGAAATGGCGTATTGCGCAGGCAAAAATGCAAAGGCACGTGGCGTTGACGCAAGCGAAGAGGATTCAGAACATTCAGCGATTGAAATTGCCCAAACTGTTGCAGAAAAATATTCCTGCATTGCGATAATCACCGGCAAAGAAGATTTTGTCAGCGACGGCGAACATTTGGTTATAATTAAAAATGGCGTCCCCGCAATGAAAAAAATCACGGGTACAGGTTGCATGTTGAGCGGAATTTTGGGCGCGTATTTGGGTGCGTGCGAAGATAAATTTTCAGCCGTTGTAAATGCCGTTACGTCGATGGGAATTGCCGGCGAAATTGCCTTTGAAAAATATTACGGCACTGGAAGTTTGCGCGTTGGAATTATTGACGCACTCAGCCGAATTGATGACGATATTATTTCAAAGCGGGGCAAAATTTTATTATGAAAATAAATTATTCGTTGTATCTTTGCACGGACAGAAATTTAACTGCTGACATTGAAAAAGCGGTTGAACTTGCGATAAATGGCGGCGTTACAGTTGTACAACTGCGCGAGAAAAATTGTACCGGCAAAGAATTTTTTGAAATTGGAACGCGCTTAAAAAAAATTACTGATTCAAAAAATATACCGCTGATTGTGAACGACAGATTAGACATTGCACAGGCGATTGACGCGGCGGGCGTTCATATTGGACAAAGTGATTTGCCCTGCAAAGTTGCAAGAAAAATTCTCGGCGCAGAAAAAATTATCGGCGTTTCAGTTTCGACGGTTGAAGAGGCGATTCAAGCCGAAAATGACGGCGCAAATTATTTGGGCGTCGGCGCAATGTTCGCCACGAATACAAAAACTGATGCCGAAATTGTGACGATTGACACTTTGAAAAAAAT
>CAJOGS010000172.1:0-4643 GCA_905234045.1 uncultured Selenomonadaceae bacterium
GTCCAAAGAAAAGTACCAAAAGAAAAGGCGTTTTTGCGGCGCAAGTGCGGTCACATCACGTGACCTTGCGTGGCTTGCGTAGCAAGGCATGCTCATAAACCGCGCCGTGTGAGCGCGCATCCGTGCGCGCACCAACTTTTCCGCTCTCAGTCTACTTTTTTTATTACTAAAACCTAATCTCTGTTTCCTGCTTTCCTGTTTCCTATCAACTACCCGACTATAGAGAATTTAAATTTAAAACAAAAAGTAAAAGGAGTTTATTTGAAGTCGCAATGAAGATTTTAATTTCCGGCTATTACGGTTCAAAAAACGGCGGCGATGAAGCAATGCTTGCGGCAATGTTGGAAGTCCTGCGCGAAATGGACAGCAACATTTCAGCAACTGTAATTTCGCTGAATCCCGAATATACAAAAAAACGCCATAAAGTTGACGCCGTGAAATGGCTGGACGTTTTCTCTATTATAAAAAAAATTCTTGCGGCTGATTTACTGATAAGCGGCGGCGGAAGTCTTTTACAAAATGTCACAAGTCGACGCTCCTTGTACTATTATCTCGGAATTATTTTTCTTGCAAAAATTTTTGGGAGAAAAGTTATGCTGTACGCGCAAGGAATAGGACCAATTCGCGGCACATTGGCGCAGAAACTGATGAATTGGATTGTAAACCGCGTAGATTTAATCACTGTCAGAGATCACGGTTCACTGGAAGAATTGAAAAATTTGAAAATAAATCGTCCGCAAATTTTTTGCACGGCAGATCCTGTATTGGCAATAAAAGCTGTACCGACTGAATTTGGCGAAAAAATTCTTGGCAGTTACGGCGTCGGAAAATCTGACAAAAAAGTTATCGGCGTATCAGTGAGACGTTGGAATAATTGGCAAAATTGTCAAGCCTCGTTAGCGTCCGCGCTTGATAAACTCGTTGATGAAATTGACGCCGAAATAGTTTTCGTTCCAATGCAATTTCCCGAAGATATAAAAGCGGCGAAGGCAACCGCCGAACTTATGAAAAATAAATCCGTCGTGCTTGAAGATGAATTTTCAACCGGCGAAATTTTATCTTTAGTCGGCTGTACTGATGTTTTAATCAGTATTCGACTTCACGCGCTGATTTTTGCGGGCGTTATGGGCGTTCCAATGCTCGGCATTTCATACGATCCGAAAATTGACAGATTTTTAGATTCAATCGGTGAAAAACCGCTTGGCGATTTGGACAGCGTAACCGCAGAAACAATTTTTATTGAGACAATAAAAAAACTTGACGCCAAAAATTTTCATAACGAATCACTATTAAAAAATCTGCGCGAGGCGGCGTTAAAAAATGCGCGGCTTGCGATTGAACTTTTGTACAAAAAATAAAAAAATCGGGAAATTGTCCCGACTTTTTTAGTATCGCCAAAAAATATTAATCTAAGATTAACGCCTTATTTTTAAGAATTTCCAATCCTGCCAAACAAGCTATGCAATCGCAGAATTTTGCGCCGCTTGCCTTGAGTTCATCAGCATGCGCGGCGAATTTTTTTGCATCTTCAACGCCAAACATTTGTGCAGGGATTTCAGAATGTGCAAACGCTACAAGCCCGTCAATGTCGGTAATATCTGCCTCAATTTCGGCGATAAGTTTTTGGGCGGCGTCTTTTTCGCCGTCAGTTCCGATAGCGTCAAGCCAATTTTGTCCGGCTTCTTTCAAGCCGATGTAACAACTCGGCGCAACTATCATTTTTTTTGCCAACTCGATCAGGTTATCTTTTTTCAATTTAAACACTCCTTTTGTAGTTGGATAGTGGGATAGTTGGATAGTGCGATAGCTATAACACTATAACACTAACACACTAACACACTACTTTTGATTTGCAGAAAATTGTTTTTCCAATTCCTGATATTTTTTACTGCGGTTGTCGGTATCGTCTGCCTCAGCCTGCAATTTCGCCTTTATGTCAGCCGGTATATCTTTGACAATATTGTCCATACTCAAAATAATTGCCGCAATGACTGAACGCCCGTATTCAATTCTCGCCGCTTTTAATTCCGGCGTTTCATTACTGAATGTGGCATTATATTCTGCTTCGCTGATTTCTTGCCCGCCGAATTTATTTATTAAACCCTTGACTACATCGTTCCAAGATTTATCGACATAGGCGTTTTGTTCCTCAACCGTCATTGTAAGATACTGGCGCAATTCCGGCTCACGCGCTTGAAGTTCTTGTTGCACTTCGCCGACAAATTTGTTTGTAAAAAATATAGCTACCCCAATTCCAATTACCGCCAAAATTCCAAGGACGATTAAAATTTTCTTCAACATAATTAAAAAAACTCCTTTATATTAAATTTATTTTTTTGAAGTATCGTATTTATCAAAAAGTGCCTGTAATTTGGCATTGCGTATTTCGCGCTGATCAGATTCAGATTTAATTTTCGCTTGAGTGTCAGTATCCAACTCCTTATAAAATTGAGACGTGACTATAAAAGTTGAAACCATTGAACGCCCATAATTAATCAGTGCGGCATTTAGTTCGGGGTCTTGTTTCATTTTTTGATAATCAAATTTCCCTTCGCCGCTCAAAAAATTTTCCATAAGTTTATCAATGTTTGCCGCAACGTAATTATTTTGTTCTTCAACCGTCATTGTAATATATTGGCGCAATTCAGGCTCTTTTTCTTTCAGTGTCGATTCAAATTTATTAAACAGAAATACCATTCCGACAATTCCAAAAATCGTCAAAAGACCGACAATCGTTAAAATTTTTTTTATCATCTGTAAACCTCTTTATTTTTGATGTTGAATTTTGTAAATATTAATCTGTTTTCTGTATTCCAACAGGCGAACTTCATATTCAGCTTTTTCAGCTTGAAATTTTTTTAAATCTTCCGGCGTTAAATCTTTGCGAAGGTCTTCAATATTCAAAATAAAACCTGCAACCATTGAACGCCCCCAATTAATTTTGGCTTGCATTAATTCAGGTTTTTTGTCCATCTCGGTCAAAACGGATTTCATTTCAGATTTTTCTACACTGTTGTTGCTGATTAAACTAAAAAAGTCTTCGTAAATTTCGTCAATATTTTTTGAAATATAGGCGTTTTGTTCTTCGGTCGTCATTGTAACATATTGGCGAAATTCCGGCACTCTTTTTTCAATTTCGTCGCCAATTTTATTTCCCAAGTAATACGAAATACCGACGGCGGCAATAACGCCGACGATTGTCAAAACGCCGACAGCCATTAAAATTTTTTTTACCATGCCAAACTCTTTCAAATTATTTTTGGTTTTGTACATAAGCACGGATAAATTTGTGATATTCCGCCAAGCGGGCTTTATATTCGCCGTGTTCTTCTTGTAATTGCTTAAGTACTTCAGGGCTTAAATCTTCGCTGATATTTCCTATTTTCAAAGTAAACCTTGCAACAAGCGAACGCGCCAATTTTATTTTTGCTTGCAATGCTTCAGGATTGCTCTCAAATTCTTGATTTGCTTTAATTATTTTTTCCGCAGCTTTACTGTCTCTCGGAATAGTATCACCATAAAACTCGTTAAAAAACTTTAAAGCATAAGCATTTTGATCTTCAGTCGTCATTGTAACATATTGGCGAAATTCCGGCTCTTTTGCTTGCAACATGAATCCCTGATAACAAATAAGCCCTATGATAATCATAACGCCGATTATTATCAAAACGCCGATGAATTTTAAAATTTTTTTTAAAAGTTTTTTTATCATGGCAAATACCTCTTAGCCGATAGCAGATAGTTGTTAGTGAATTGCAGATGATTGGCGAACTAAATTTTGCAGACTAAGCACGAAGAACTAAGATGCCGCACAGGACGTGCGGCTCGGGCGGTGCGTTTTTTTCGCGGACGAAAAAACAGCACCGCAAAAAGCGTCTTTCTTTTTGGTACCTTTTTCTTTGACAAGACAAAGAAAAAGTACATTTAATATATAAATAAATCAAACAAAAATTGTAAAACAGATTTATTCAACAACACCTAGTTGTTAGTTGTAAATTCTTTATTTTTTTATTTAAATTTACTTTTCTTTGCTAGTGCGTGTTGAAAAATTAATTGAAAATGCTGATTCACGAATTATTTTTTGTTCGATGAGAATGAAGAACTAAGAGGCCGCACAGGACGTGCGGAGCAAATGCTCGTACTCCTCGCATTTGCAGGCAGGTGCGTTTTTTTCGAGGACGAAAAAACAGCACCGCAGAAAGCGGCTTTCTTTTTGGTACTTGCAAAGGCGACGAGTAGGAGCGTTTGATCTTTGACAAGACAAAGAAAAAGTACTTTAAATAAAATAATTAAAAAAATAGTTATTCAACACGCCTAAAAATCTCAGCAACTTTAAAAATTTTTTTAGCTTTTCAAGCTACTTCAACTTGCGTCAGATTTTACAAGTTGTTTTTTCGCAACTGCCAACATTAATTTAATTCGGTTCAACTGATTAACTTCCGAACTGCCCGCATCGCAGTCAATCGCCACAATATTTGCGCCCTCGTAACTTTCGCGCAGGTTATGCATTACGCCCTTGCCTGTAATGTGATTCGGCAGACAGCCGAACGGTTGCAGGCAAACGATATTATCAACGCCTTCTTCAATCAGTTTTACCATTTCGCCCGTCAAAAACCAGCCTTCACCGGTCTCGTTGCCGATGG
>CAJOGS010000172.1:4757-7129 GCA_905234045.1 uncultured Selenomonadaceae bacterium
AAAAGTTTTTGTTGTGAAATTTGATCGTGCGCCGCGTATAAGAAAAAGTCCAGAAAATCAGGCATAACGACTTCTGCGCCTTCAGACTCCAAAACTTTTTCAAGGTGATTGTTTGCGATTGGGTGATATTTTACCAAAATTTCGCCGACAATTCCAACTTTCGGCTTTTCAAGCGTTTCATCAATCGGAATTGAATCAAATTGCTCAACAATTTTTTTAATATTGCGGCGGTAAGTCAAATAATTTCCGCTCAATAAATCAGACTTCGCCAGCGTCATACATTCTTCAAAAAGTCTGTCAGTTTCGCCGCGCCGCAATTCGTACGGTCTCATTCTGTTTGAAACATTCATCAGCAAATCGCCGTAAATCGCCGCCTTGAAAGCGTCCATCATACAATCGTTGCTCAAAATAAAATCGTCAGTTTCAAGCCCGTAACAAGCGAATACCGGCACTTGCGGGAATCCTGCAAATTTTAAAGCGCGTCTTAAAACGCTGATATAATTTGTGGCTCGACACGCGCCGCACGTCTGAAAAAGTACAATCGACGTGTTATTAACGTCGTAATTTCCCGATTTCAACGCGCTAATCAGTTGCCCGATAACCACAATGGCGGGGTAGCACATATCATTATTGACATATCGCAAGCCTAAATCAATCGCCGCTTTATCAGGCAACGGCGGAATTTCGACGCGGTAGCCGTGTTTTCTCAAAACTGCCTCAATCAATTCAAATTGAATCGGTGCCATTTGCGGGGCTAAAATTGTATGAGTCTTTTTACAATCGGCGGTAAAACGCGGGCGCGGTACAGTTTCAATTTCACGATATGCAACGGGGATTTTTCTTTTCAACGCGGCTAAAAGTGAACGTAAACGAATACGCGCCGCGCCCAAATTTGAAACTTCGTCCAGTTTAATCATCGTGTAAATTCTACCGTGACTTTCCAAAATTTCCTTGACTTGTTCAGTTGTAAGCGCGTCAAGTCCGCAACCAAATGAACTAAGCTGAATCAAAGTTATATTCTGATGTTCGGTTGCAAAATGCGCGGCGTGGTACAGTCTGGCGTGGTAACTCCACTGATTGACAACCGAAATTTCTTTGGAGCGCGTCGGCAAATGGTAAATCATATCTTCAGAAATAATCGGCAGGTTGTACGATTGAATCATTTCAGAAATGCCGTGATTAATTTCGGGGTCGATATGGTAGGGACGCCCTGCCAGCACAATGGCCTGTTCGCCGGTCTGCTCAAGCCGCTCCAGAATCTTGCGCCCATAAGCGCGCACATCCTCCCGGTAATGGGCAAGTTCCTTATAGCCTGCCTCGCAGGCTGCCTTGATTTCCTTCCTGGTCAGGCCCTCGCGCCTGCCCAGCTCCTCATAAAGGCGCTCTGCCATGCGCTTGGGGTCATCCAGCGGCAGGAAGGGCTGGATGAAATCAACGCCCTTCTCCCGCAGCACATCCATATTGCCGCGAATATTCTCCGGGTAAGAAGCGACTATGGGGCAGTTGAAATGATTATCCTGCCGCTCCTGCTCATCCGCCATATTGTAAGGCTCGCAGGGATAGAAAATCTTACGGATGCCCTTCTCAATAAGATCCATGATATGGCCATGGGCAATCTTCGCCGGATAGCACAGGGAATCAGAAGGCACCGTGGCCATGCCCTTATAATACATCTTAGCGGAGGATTTGCCCGAAAGCACAACTTCATAACCCAGCTGCGTGAAAAAGGTGAACCAGAAGGGATAGTCCTCGTACATGTTCAGCACCCTGGGCAGGCCAATGGAACCCCTTTTCGCGGCTGCACCGGTCAAGGGCACATAGGCTTTGAACAGCCTGTCATATTTGTACTGGTAAATATTCGGCGTATCCGCGTCAGCTTTCCTGCCGCCCGCGCCACGTTCGCAGCGGTTGCCTGTAAAGTATTTGCCTCCATCGGGGAACTTCTGCATCGTGACCAGGCATTTATTGCCGCAGCCCTGGCAACGGTAGGAACTGGTCTCCACCTCAAAAGCAGCCAGCTGCTTTGCCGAAAGCATGGCGGATTTTTCCTCCGGGCGGGCATCAGCCTCCAAAGCGAGAATGGCTGCGCCGTAAGCGCCCATCAGGCCGGCGATATCCGGACGGATTACCTCGCGCTCCAGCAATTTCTCCATACAGCGCAGCACTGCGTCATTGCAGAAAGTCCCCCCCTGCACGACGATATGATTCCCCAGCGAGCGCACATCCTTCAACTGCATGACCTTGAACAGGGCATTCTTGATGACCGAGAAAGCTATGCCAGCCGAGATGTCTGCTACCTCTGCCCCTTCCTTCTGGGCCTGCTTGACCTTGGAATTCATAAAGACCGTGCAACGGGTGCCGAGATCCACGGG